>JAFDJF010000322.1 GCA_019307645.1 Deltaproteobacteria bacterium | reverse complement strand
TCGAGTATCTGAGGGATGTAGTTCCCGATCCTGTGACGACCAGGATCGAAAAACGGTCCCGAGAAGATGTTTTTTACTGGAGAGTCGTTGCCGAAGATAATCAAGGTAACCGTTATTCCTTTGATATCGGTTTGGGTGGACAGCTCAAACGGATAAGCACGGTCATTGATGAACAAGACGAATCGGGTGGGGGAATTTTTCACAAAGAAAAGATAAAACAAGTGCCGGTCGAAAAGATCCCCGAGATCATCCTCGAAAATGCAGAAATCTTCCGTTTTGGTTTATCTCTCACCAAAGCCTTTTCCGTGGAGGCTGTTGATGGACATCGATATTTTGTTCAGTATGGAGACGAGAAGGAAGGCGTGATCCTGTCTTTTACGGATGAGGGAGAATTGCGATCAGCGGGAAATGTTCTATCAATGCTCAGGCCCATCATCCCGCCCAAGATAGAGACTTTGGAGATGATCTCTGAGAATCTGTCGAAATACGGAGATAAATATCACGTCGACAAAATGATCGCCAGGATCAAAGCGGTAAGTTTTGAAAAATCGCAGGGATTTCGATTTGTTGTGGTGGGAGACTCGCGCAGCAATATCAATATGTGGCAAATGGTCACGCACAGCATCAACAAATGGCAGCCCTTGTTTGTTATCAATGTGGGTGATCTGACCCGATATGGTTACTCCATAGACATGGATACCTATCTTTTCCAAACCTTGGAAGACAATGCCCCCTATCCCTTTTTGCCTGTGATGGGGAATCACGACTGCCGGAGGGGCAGCGCATCTTACACGTATGCTTTCGGAGGAGATGGGGCAAGAGTCTATCATTTCGATTACGGCCACAGCCGGTTTGTCATTCTAGACAACTGCGATTACCAAGGTGTTATGCCCTGGAAAGAGCAACTGGCGCTTGCGGATGGATGGTTGACAGAAAAAAAGGGCTATCGAAAATTTGTTTTTGTGCATTACCCTCCCCCTGAGATCGAAAAATGGGCTTACCACGCCATGCCTCCGGAAATGTCGGCTCCTCTGCTCGAGCTCATGTCCAAGCACCAGGTGGATCATGTGTTTTTTGGCCACATTCACGCATACAGCACGGAAAATTATGGAGGAGTTGACTACACCGTGACCGGCGGCGGAGGCGCTTCACTGCATACGCAATACGGAGAAATGGGTTCTCATCATCATTATGTCGTGGTGGACGTTCTCAAAGACAAAGTTGAGATGACACTCGTGCGGTTCCTCCCAGTGGAGGAGTGAGGGAAGCCGCCCTTCGGGAGGCATTCTCGTTCCGACAATCATAAAAGTAGATAAGGCTAAAAACTATACTTTAGGGTCTGCTGAAAAATCGACCTGTGATTTTTCCCAGCTTTTTTATGTTCCGCACCAACCACTCCCGTACATCATTTAAAAGCCCCACATCTGAATTATAGAGGGAAAATGACTTTTTCAGTGGACCCTATTTACCAAATCCAATAAGAAAAAAATATCTCCCGAAAAGGAAGAGAGAAACTTTTTACGGCTATTGTAATTAAAATTCCCTTAATTTCCCGCTTTTATATGCGGTAAGGGCCGCTTCCACGGTCATCTCGCCTGCTCCGATATAGATCTTAAGGGGTGTGTTTCTTAAAACGGCGGCGGCATTTCCGCCTGGACCATTACCTGTTATCAGAATATCGGGATTGAGCTCGAACAATTTCTGTACTGTTTGAGGGCCGGCCCCATGAGCTACATTTTCGATGGATCGATTATCATAATGAGAAAATTCGTCTGTCTCATCGTCAAAGAGAAGAATAAATTCTGTTCTTCCTAAACGTGGATCCATCATGGAATCCCATTCTGTGCCTTTGGTTGTAAATGCAATTTTCATCTTTCTGTTTCTCCTGATTTTGTTATTTTTTTCACGCGCTCCCAACTCTTCGTCAGCACCGCTTCTAAACCACTATTTTCATATTCAACAATGGTTTGCCCCATAGTCATTGCCTCTGTGAATGTTTCATCGTAGGGCAAATTGGATATGTGAACAATGCTCGACTTTTTTAGGAAATCTTCAATTTCTCCACAGACTTGTAGGTTCAGATCTGATTTGTTAATGATACAGCCGGCCTTAATCTGGAATTTTTCAACCAGCTGGTAAACCCGCTTCAGATCGTGCAGACCGGAAACGGTGGGCTCTGTGACCAAAACCACAAAATTTGCCCCGGACAGCGAAGATACCACCGGGCAGCCCACGCCCGGAGAACCATCAACCAGGACAAAATCCTTGTTGGTTTCTTCCGCAATTCGGTTGGCCTCTTTTTTTACTCTGGCTACCAGCTTTCCGGAATTCTCCGCGCCGATCCCAAGCCTGGCATGAACCATGGGATTTCCTGCTTGTGTCGTCGATACATAGCATTGGCCTACATTCTGTTCTTCCATTGTGATGGCGTCTGTCGGGCACACACGGGCGCAGTATCCGCATCCTTCACAATCCAGAGGCACAACTCGATATTCGTCATTTATTACCGGAATAGCGCTAAAGCGGCAGACATCGGCGCATTTTCCGCACCGGATACATTCTTCCTGATTGATAACAGCAAGAACTCCGCTGTAAAAATCTTCTGACTTGGCAAAATCCGGCTGCAGAAGCAGGTGCATATCAGCGGCATCCACATCGCAGTCCGCGACTACAATATCCTTTCCGCCCAAGTAGGCGAAGGCGGCCGTAATGGACGTTTTTCCAGTCCCCCCCTTTCCAGAGATGACAACAATTTCTTTCATTTGGACATTCCGTTCTTCAATTCCCGTATATGATCCCAGATTTTGATAAGTTGGTGTTGGACTTCCGGAAATTTTTTATAAATCAGCTCTCCCCGCGAGTATAACTCGGCTATCCTGCGGTCATTGGGAATTCTGGCCAAGACAGGAATATTCTCTTTTTGACAAAAGTCCAGTACATCATCATTGCCGATTCCATGACGATTGATCACGACTCCATATTTTTTTCCCAATTTTCTCATGGTGTCCACTGCCAGCTTCAGATCGTGCAGACCGAACGGTGTGGGCTCGGTTACAAGAATGACAAAATCGACATCCTTAGCCACTTCGATCACGGGGCACGAAGTCCCAGGAGGCGCGTCATATAATGTGATCATCTTTTCAGAGAAATATGTGTCAATGTACTCCTTTGTCTGTGCGATCAAGGGCACGGCCTGCTCTTGGCCGATATCCAGCCGGCTTTCTACAAAAGACAGATTGCCGTTCCGGAAATGCCTCATTTCTCCCATTTTCCGTGGGATCATGGGAAGTGCGGATGTCGGACACAATTCAGAGCAGGCATAACAGCTGTGGCACAGTTCGGGAAACAGCATGATCTGATCGCTCAGCTGTATGACAGCATGAAAATTGCACACCTCCTGACACAATCCGCACAGGGTACATGGATCCTGTTCCCATTCAGGGATCATCTTGTACTTGTCTTCTTTATGGACCAGCTCCCCCTTGATGAACAATCCGGAATTTGGCTCCTCCACATCCAGATCGACCAAACCAACTTCAAACTCTTCAGAAAGATAGGCGGACAGGTTGGTCGCGAGGGTTGTTTTCCCGGTGCCGCCCTTGCCGCTGGCGATGGCAATTTTCATTAATCTCTCACCAATAATTACACATACACAAACCGCTCGGGCCCAAAGCTCCCCCTTTGTTGCGGCCGCGTCCGCCATTGCCGCTGAAACTATTGTTAAATTCATTATTAGTCATTATTTTCTCCTGCTTTATTAACGCTTAAATCGTTCTTTTGAGACACTTCACTCTGCTCTTGGATTTTATCCGCACAGCATCTGCCATGCCCAAATCCGCCGGCCAGATTGAGCAGCTTCCCGGAGTGACATTCCGGACATTGGGAGATAGATTTTCCTATGCTTATATTGAACATATGACCACATTCATGACATCGAATGATGTTGCCTCGAAAATGAATATTCCCCCCTTCGATGCAGAGCTCCTTGCCCTCGATGAGAAATCGGGCGGTTTTTCGGCGTGCCCTCTCAATGAGACGGGAAAAAGTGGAACGGGATATTCCCATTTCCAAAGCTGCCTCCGCGTGATCCATACCCAGGTAATCCGCTAGCCTTATGGCTTCGTATTCATCCAGGGCGAGGGGAAGCCGCTGGAGGGCGCTCCTCCTGATCCCTGCAGGTTTGTAGACAGAGAACAAAGGAGGGCTGTGGACGGATATTTCCTTTTTTGACCGCGGCATTTTTTTATTCTTTGTAACGGAACTGAAATTATAATAGCGCACATATGTGCAAAATGCAAGTTAATTTATTTTCCCGGATACGCTCGACTCGATCCTGATAGTATCGCCCCTTCCGGATTTCTGCAGATTTTAGCTATTAAGCTGATCTGCCGGACTTGTCTTTATTCCGGCACATCGCAGGTGACCGGCTGCCGCGCAAGCTTGCTCAGCACTTCGTAGAGAAGCGGCACCATGATCAGGCGGAGCAGGATGGCGAAGAAGAAACCCCCGATGTAGACCACGGCCAGCGGGCGGTGTAGCTCCGATCCCGTGGATACGCCCAGGGCGAGCGGGAGCACCGCCACGATCATGACCAGGTCCGTCATGATGATGGGCCGGAATTTCGTCAATGCGCCCTGGATGACGGCATCCCGCAGGGCGAGGCCCTTGCGGCGGAAGTCGTTGATCTTGGCCACAAGGATGATGTCGTTCTGGACACAGATGCCGAAGAGCGCGATCAGCCCGATGATGGAGGAGACGTTTAGAGATTCGCCCGCGATCAGCAATCCTAAGATGCCCCCAGCCAGGGTGGTGGGGATGTTCAGAATGATGAGGAAGGCCTGCCACAGCGACCCAAAGGAGGAGAACAGCACCACGAAGATGATCAGGATGACGAGCAGCATCAGCAGGGTGAGGTGACGCATGGCGTGCTGCTGGCTCTCGAACTGACCGCCGAAGACGACAAAATACCCGGCCGGCAGGTTTACCTCATCCGCGATCTTCTGCCGGGCCTCATTGACGAATCCCACGATGTCGCGATCGACCAGGTTGCACAGGATGATCTTGCGCCGCATCAGCGCCTCGCGGAATATGGTCTGGGGCCCTTCGCTTCTGGAGATGTCGGCCAGCTCTGACAGCGGGATCCGCTCGCCGTTGGGCGCGTCCACCAGCAGGTTCCTGATGGCCTCTTCGTCCCTGCGGTAATTCTCGGAGAGCCGGATGAGCACGGACGTGATCCGGTTGGCCTCGTACACGTCCGTGGCCTCGATGCCGTTGAGTGCTATCTCGATGATGTCGGCCACATCGCTCACCGGGATCCCGAAGCGGGACATCCTCTCCCGGTCCAGGGCCACCACCAGTTGGGGGATGCCGGAGGTCTGCTCGATCTGGAGGTCGGCGACCCCCTGAACATCAGCCAGGACGTTGCGGATATCTTCGATCGTGTCGTTTAATACCTGCAGATCGGCGCCGAAGAGCTTGATTGCAAGCTCCCCCTCCACCCCGGTCATCATTTCGGCCAGCTTGTTGGCGATGGGCTGCTCGAAGATGTAGGCCAGGCCCGGGATCCTGATCAACTCCTTGCGCATGGCCTCTGTCAGCTCTTCGAAACCTCGATCCCTGTCCTCACGGGGGACGAGCTCGATGTTGTAGTGGCTGTGGTTCACCGGGTGAAGGTGTTCCCCGCCCTCAGCGCTGCCGGTCGTGCGGGAGACGGAGATCACCTCGGGAAAAGACAGGAAGATCTGTTCCACCCTCTTGCCCATGCGCGCGGATTCC
>JAFDJF010000321.1 GCA_019307645.1 Deltaproteobacteria bacterium | reverse complement strand
CAATATTTAGCAACAAACGCTCTTCGGAAAATGTCATCCCTCCTTTATCCATCATCTTACCGGGACTATAAAACTTTCCTAGATTTTTGTAATACTTGCCCGCCTCACATAAACCTTTTTCCCTCTATTGCTCAGCTCGCGCGTTACGGTGGCCCCACCGGGACCTGATCCCACCACTACGACATCCGTTTCATATCCTATATCCTTGCTACTCATTATTTATACGCCCTTTCATTGTTGAGCAAAGCCAGCCAGGAGTTTACGCATTCTGTGCTGATTGGAACCGTTCCTGTTCTCAAGAGCAAGTGACGTGATTTGTCATTAAGGTCCAGGCATAACATGAAGTCGAAATTTCGATAAGAACCTTCCCCAGGCGTTTTAAAAAGTTTTGATAGTCCAAGTCATCTTTGAAAATGGCTTTGCGCTCTATTCCTCTTAAAACAATATGATGTAAAGTCCCTGGTGCATCTATGCGTGATTTTCTAGGCATAATTAATATATGACGATCTCGTAAAAGTCGTCACCCCGGCGAAAGCCGGGGTCCAGGTCAGTCATAAGTTTATGAAAACACTGGATTCCGGCTTTCGCCGGAATGACGGAAAAGAGAATTTTCCGACTTTTTACGAGATCATCAATATATGATATTTCTTGTCTCAAATGTCACTATTTCACGAGCGTTATATATTCACTAATTTATCGTGACTTATTTTTTGTCTTTCATCTTGGCGGCTCGACGAAGACCTTCGGCAAGGCCTTCCCCTAGAGCGGCAACATTGACTTTGCAGTGCTCATAAGCAGAAAGGAAAATGACCTCCATGATTTCTTCTTCTGAGGCGCCTTCTTTGACTGCTCCCTGTATATGAAAAATAAGACCTGGACCGCATTCCATAGCGGCCAGCATAGCTACTAAAACGAGTTCCCGTGTCTTGGGATCAAGCGCACCTCTTTCAAGTGATTCAACTAGAGGTTGATTGGTGAAGTTCTTAAGGATGTCTGGCATTTTATCGGCATAGATCTGAAATGCCTGCTTGATATCTTCGATATCTCCGTCTCCAACAAGTTCCTGCCATGAATCAAGCATCTCCTGACCAGTCTTTGCTTCTTTCATTGAAACCATAGTTTTTCCTCCTTTATCAAACTACCGCTTTCTGTTGATGTTGTCCTGGTTGTCTGCCATAACTCAAGAGCACCTAAAAAACAACATCCATCCCCGCTGTTTAAAGTGAGGATGGATGTCCAAGTGTTTAAAAAACCATTTATCCGGCCTATGCGTTTTGGCCGAACACCGCTACCGCGCCGGATACTCCTTTTTTAGGTTTTGAAGATTAAAATACCTGGGGGTGAGATTGTAGTTCAAACGTGGATTTGTATAGGTATAAGCGGTGCTGTGGATGGTTTGCATATCCACATGGTTCATATTCGGCATTGGAAGAGCTGTCCCCTTTTCAGGAACCCACTGGAACTGGGTTGCTATATAAAGCCGCCCCTTCCTGTCGTACCACTCACCATAATAACCGAAATGGGCCTTTGGGTCAGTGTAGATTATGAACTTGGAGAAAGGGAAGTTGGGATCTTTGGATGTCAGTTCGTTTATGTATACATTGACCTTCTGGTAGTAATCATTGGGACAGACCATGTGCGCATGCTCGATCCATTCACCGACCGGGTGTCCATTATGGACCACCAACATCTCCTTCTGCCCAATCATCTTACAAGTGTAGTTGGTAGGGTTACCATTAAAAACATCGAACATCTCCCACATGAGATCCTGGCCGCCCGGGAGCCTGTCCGTCCGTTGAGCGGCAGATAGATGGCGGACGCGCCTTAGGGCCGGAAGATACAGCCAGAATTCTTCTAATCTTTTGGGTTCATCAAATTGCTTGATCACGGATAGGGTCCCCTGCATTTCGTAAGGATGCGCATTGGCAAAGACATCGATCCGGTAGTAATTATGAGGATTGGGAGTGTACAGGGGTTTGGGATCGAACTCCAGCCTCCCGTCAAAATACATCAAATTACCGTCGGATGTTTGATACCTGTCCTGGCCGCTGCGGTTGGTGATGACCGTGGACACGCTCAGGATTCTATCATCTTCACTATATTTTTTCTTGAAGTTCCAAATCAGTTCCAGCCCGTTTTTGGGATTGGGGAATGGACAACCTGCCTTATAGTTCCTTATAAAACCCTCTTCATCTATTTTTGGCTGCCCCCTATATTTCTCAGTTGCCTCAAGATATTTCTTCCATTGCGTGCCTTCCCACTCTATGTATTTGGTAATATTTATCCGGCGGGGTCCCCAGTCTTGGGGATTTTTAACGATCGTATAGAGGAACGGCGGAAGCAGGTCCTTTATTTCATCCACATCCTTAGCCTTCCATCCATACGCTTCGATAACATCTTGGTTAAAATATTTTTCATCAAATCCCCTGGGTCCTGGTTTCCAGCTAGCATACATGTCCTTCCAGGGGTAGTGCCACCCTGCGCCTTCGATTGGCTCGCGCTGAAATGCAAGGCTGTTGCTGCAAAAACTGAGCAATACAACAGGCACCAATAAACAGATCCACCAATTTAAGCCTTTTCTCATTATTCTATACCTCCGAGTTTGGATAACTTTCTGTTAAAAAAAAGATCTTATAGCGTCATTTACTTGGCCCTATCCATATGGGATGAGCGCAAGGCGTGTCCGTCCGCCTAACGGACAGGCCGCCTGACCTGGGCCCTTAAAAGGTAAGTTTGGCTTTGAAATAGACCTCATCATTGTGTCTGGTCGGCCCATAAAACAAACCCGCATTATTCCTGTTTCCCCAGATATTGAGGAAACCCAGGACAAATTTGAGGGTATAATTGTGCTTATATGTTATGTGTCCATCAAAAAACCCGCTGGATGAATCAAAAAATTCAACCGCAAGGACCTGAGGCTCGATCTTTCCTTCATAATATTCCGTATTGATCAGCAGGCTCCCGACTGTCCACACGTCGTCCTTGTCATCATCGCCCAGGAAGGACCACAACTGCTTGGAAGGGTCATCTTCATCGTAACTGAAAATATACTTTTGGAAAAACTGCCCGCTGAACCAAAAAGACTTGGTCCGGTTCAGAAAAGGGATCATGCGATGGTGATCAAATCCCAACATATACTCAAAGGTATCCTTCTCTTCAAAACTGGTACCACCGACGCCGATATCATCGAATGTAAGCACGCCAGGAATAAGAAAATTATAATTGCGCGTCTGATAGGGCTGGTCAAAGGTGAAGGCCGACTCAAACCGGATGGCCGAGTTGACGGGGGCCCAGTAGCCGGCAGCGGTGGCGCCCAGTTTGAATGTCTTGGGATAGTGGTATCTAAACAAAGCAGGGACACCGAAATTGAGTGTGTTTACACCCAGGTGGTCGCGTCCGTACCATCCGAAAAGGGTACAATCCCATTCATTAAACAGTGCGCCGACCCTTATGCCGCCCTGGAAATCGTCAAGCCGCCTGTCCGGAAGATCCGAGCTCTGTTGCCTGCGGTTAACATCAGCGACGTTTGTAGGCACGCCAATTTGAGTTAAAAAATCCCAGTTGGCGCCGGGGGCCGCATACTGATGTGACCTGAAATCAGGGACCCATACAGTCTCTATATACACGTTGTGCGTTGAATCGGGAAACGAATAGATCGCATCGACCATGTGAAGCGGAATACGGATCTCCTCCCATGCGGGAAAAGACCAATACCAGCTCAGATCAAGCGGGTTTATGACATCAGCGATCCGGATGGAATCCGCTTCTCCCCAGGCGACCTGCTGCTTGCCGATTTTTAAGGTTAACGCCTCCCCTGAAAAGGTAAAATAGTATTCTCTGAATTCCATATCAAAATCCATATCAAGACCATCACGATGGGGGCGGCTTTCATCATCCTTTGGTTTCTGGTAAATACTGTCATCAAGATTCCACATGCTTTCATAATGGACTCTCGAAATCGATTTAAACTGCCATATGTCATTAAATCTTGCCCCGAAATCAAGGAAGAGTGAAGTCCTGCTTATGGAAATATCCCCCTTGTCCTGGAGGTATTTCTCACCTCGAACCTCATTCAGTAAATCTTTCGCCCCATGGGACAATCTCACGCCTATTTGATGTTCAATGTAACCTCCCAGCGTAAACTTGCCTTGTTCATCCAGCTGAAAAGCCCTGGCTTCACTCTCAAAAAAAACGAGAGAAACAGCCGCCAACACACCCACACACGCAAACAATAGCTTCGCTTTTTCTTTCATTCTTTCCTCCTTTTTCCTTCGGTTATTTGACTCTTAATTGTTGTCCCCAAAAATCCTCCCTCCTTTCCAGCTAAAGTTTGATAGTTTAGTGGAAGTCTTGCTTAGCTTTGCCACAC
>JAFDJF010000320.1 GCA_019307645.1 Deltaproteobacteria bacterium | reverse complement strand
GCAATGATTGCGCATTGAGACCTTCTGCCGTCAATTTTTAGAATCATGGGTTTTTCCAGCCTTACATGCCGAAGAAAACCGGACTCCTCTACAGCGGGCAGGGAACCCAGCCATTCCCAATCAAGAAAATCATCGGAATCTTCAGTGACCGTAATATAGTGTATGCCCAGAGACGTGATGTTTTGAAAAAAATGAGACCCTTGTGAAGGATCAGCCTTTAATGTTTTATTCCTGAGCTCAATCATGGCTCCCACGCCCGAAATATTCCGCCATTGGACCGGGATGCCCAGCCACCTGTCAGCAGAGCCCCATCTTCCGGGTCCGATGAGCAGGTACGGGCGTTTTTCTTTGAACAAAACGGCATTCATGCGATCGATTTCCTGCACCATTTGAACCGTTGATTCCAGCTTGAAATCATCAGGTTTAACGTAAACGATATCCGCGATTTTATCATTTTGCCCATTTCCCAGGGCCTGAGAAGAGTGACAGAAAGCTTTCTTAAAATCATCCTCGGGTATCTGCACGGCATACCGGTTTTCATCAGCCACCATAGGTCGCATCTGAAGGAAGAAAAAATCACTTTTTTTCTCTTTCATAGAGCTCAAATTCACTGCAAACTCTATTTCTACCGGGGTTCCCATGCTTTTGCGCCCCAGTTCCAGAAAATCGCACAACAGTTCAGGCAAAGGAAAAACATTGTATTTCAATACCGGCGCAAACGTTAAGATCTTGGGACCCGCTATGTAGCCCGTATCACGTATCCGATGTTCTTCCGGGATATAAGTACTGGCAAGGGTTTTGATCGGAAATTCGTCTGCGGCCTCATCCACTTCTCTTTTTTCCAGGTTGGAATACTTGCCGAAGTTGAGTTCTTCCGGATAGTTTCTGATTTTCAAGGCATAAAAGAACCGCTGGGCATTTGTAAGGATGTCATCAACAGTGGAAAACTGGGGTACAATGGCTGGATATTTGGGTGATAAACGCAAGGTTTTCTCTCCCTCCACTACGGTCTTACCAAAACCCAGTGCGATATGGGCGATGCCTTCTTCAGGTTTCATATAGGAAATCGGATAGAAATTGTGGGACTGCGCGACCCCTGAGATAGCCGGATAAAAATAGTCTCCGTACTCGTCCCCGGCAATCTGTTCTATAATAATTGCCATTGCCTCTTCCTGAGGCTTGTTGGAAGTGTTTCTCGCAAATGCCTTGGGACCTTCATAGTAAGTGGAAGCGTACACAAGCTTAATGGCTGTTATGAGATGGTGAAGCCGTTTTGACAGATCGGGAGCATTGTTTGGGATCATGTAAGTCTGATAAAGTCCGGCATAGGGCTGAAATTGAGCGTCTTCCAACAGGCTGGAAGAGCGGATGGAAATCGGGTACTTGACATGTGCAAGAAACGCCTTGAGTTGTTTTGTCAACCAGTCGGGCATTTCTGTGTTTAGAAAACCTTTAGAAACCTCCTCGTCAGTGAAACCATTGTCGGCAAAGCGTTTCAGCTTATTCTGGGTCATAAATGTTTCAAAGCAGTCGGTGCTGAGAACCAGGGTTTTGGGAATAATAATGTTGAGTTTCGTATATTTTTCAAAGAGTTCCTGGTGTTCCTGAAGAAGGGCCGACATAAATGCCAGACCTCTGGCCTTGCCGCCCAGAGAGCCGTCACCGATTTTGACAAAATCCCTGATCGATGGATCAAAATGGCCTGCTTTAAACTGTGCAACCACGCCTTTTTGACGCCACCGGCGTAACTGATGAATGCTGGAGACGATGTATTGTCTCAATTCTTCTGTATTCTTAAAATCAGCGGCCTTGACCTCACGAAATTTAGAACCCAGGGTAATCTCAGAGCGGGCTATAATCCAGTTGGAAAAATGATTTCGTTCTGCATGGTACCAGAGGGATTCATCCGGTATTTGTGCAACTTTCTCCTGAAGCTGACGAAGATTGGAGGCCCGGTCAATCTCAGTACCGTCCTGCAAACGGAAGGTGAAGTCTCCAAATCCCAAATGCATAAGAAAAAAATCGTGCAATTCCGTAAGAAGATTCGGGGAATTTTTATCCAGAAATACTGCCGGTATCTTAGACGCCTTTTCCCTGTTTTTCGATTCAGCGCTAAGGAGGAGGAGAGGAAGATCGGGGAGGTCCTTTCTTATTTGGGACAAAAGTTGGAAACCCGCATCGGCTACCAGTTTACCGCTCTTGGGAAGGCGTGTGTCCGCTATGACGCCAAAGAGAAAGTTGCGAAACTTCTGGTAGAGTTTCAATGCCTCTTCATAATTTTCGGCCAGCAGTATTTTTGGCCTGGCTCGCATGGTCAGCAGTCGATGTTCTTCATTAAGACCCACTTCCAGGACAGCCTGTATCTGTGTAACGATCTCTTTGTAGATAAGCGGCAAAAAAGATGAATAATAGACCGGCGAGTCCTCCACCAGGATCAGGACCCTGACACTGGCTTTTTGGGTGTCATGTTCAACGGTCAGACGATCTTCAGCATTTTTTACTAACGCCAGAAGCAGATCGGAATTACCGGACCAGATAAATACCTTGTCGATCCCACTGCAATCTTTATTTTCAGGAAGGGGGTAGATTCCTCTTGGGCTGTGGGCAAGAAGGATTACGGGAAGGTCCGGTTCCATCTTTTTGATTTCCAGACCCAGAGAAAAGGCATCCATTTCATCCAGATGGGGCATGGTGATGACCATGTCGAATTTTTTCTTTTTCAGAAGTGCCAAGGCTTCAGAAGCCGAGGAGGTGCGGGTGACCCGCGGGGGCTGGCTAAGATTTAATCCCCTGTATTCATTAATAATTCTTGATGCAAGCCTGCCGTCCTCTTCCATAATAAAGGCATCATAGGGACTGGAAACCAGCAAGATATCCCGTATCTTGATGGTCATCAATTCGTGAAACACCTTAAAGCGTGCATAAAATTCACTGCCAAAGGTATTTTTTATTGAAGCCATATTGCGCCCCGCTTCACCGGCGGTAGTGTTGAACAAGGTTGTGATCAAAAAGAGTCGTTTTTCAATCAATCCGGGTCGAACCGGGCCCCATTAGAAGACCCGGAACGATCCCTGTATAAAAATATCCCATGGGGTCCATCAGGACGGTTTTCCCTTTCAGGGTAAAGGACAAATATGGGTGAGGAGTCAGTCCTTATCCCGCTCACCAGCACTAAGAGTCAATGACCTCGAGCGCTTCCTCCCGATACGCATCCATAACGTATGGAATCTGCGTAATCTTGGCACATTCCTCGGTCAAAGCGCACAAGTCCTTTCGGCTGATATACTGGACTTCCCAATTTCTGGAACCGGCCATAATCTGCTGTAATCCCACCTTTAGTTTATCCGTAGCACTGAATATACCCACGGCGCCGAGCGGAAATTTCTCTGCCTCCGCGCCGTATTTTTCCTTCAGGACTTCATAATTCATGAAAATTTCTTCTTTTTTGGTGCCGAATCTGGACACGGTTGCCGGGAGTCCGCCGTTTTCACCCCGCAGCCATTTTTCAGCATTTTTTCCAACCATCCCGGGGATCATCAACGCACGGCCCATGCAGACGGCCTTACAGTAGGGGCTACCCAGGGCCAGGGCCTTAAACACATGGTCTTCAGAAGAAAATCCACCTGCAAAGGCGATGTCGGGCACCCATTTGCCTCTCTTTGCCAACCGCTCACACAGCTCATAGGTCATGGAATGGAGATAGATAGCGGGGATGCCCCACTCACACATCATTCTCCACGGGCTCATACCGGTTCCCCCCGGCGCACCGTCGATGGTCAACAGATCGATTTTGGCATCGCTGGACCAACGGATTGCCATGGCCAGCTCTCTCATGGGATAGGCCCCGGTCTTCAGGGTTACACGCTTGGCACCCAGGCCGCGGACCCTTTCCACTTCATTCATGAAGCCTTCCTGGTCGATAAACCCAAGACGGGAATGTCGTTCGAATTGTTTTAAAGGCCCGGCCTTAAAGGCTGCCTGGAACGCGGGATCTTCCGGATCAGGGGTTACGATATAGCCCCGTCTTTTTAGTTCGAGTGCGCGCTCCAGAGAGTTGACCTTTATCTCTCCACCGATACACTTGGCACCCTGGCCCCATTTTAATTCAATGGTTTCTACACCGAGTTTGTCTATGACATACTCAGCCACGCCGTTGCGGGTATCTTCCACATTCATTTGAACAATGATATCCCCATACCCTTCATGATAGCGGCGATATTCTTTAACGCGACGGTCCATTTCAGGAGACTTGGTTATCTTTCCATCGCTGTTCAGTTCCAGTTCCGGATCAATACCACAGACATTCTCCCCGCACACCAGGGTGATACCACTTATGGCGGCCCCTATTGCAAAATGTTCCCAATTTTTACGG
>JAFDJF010000013.1 GCA_019307645.1 Deltaproteobacteria bacterium | reverse complement strand
GAAAATGATGTGAAAATAATAAAAAATGAAAAAAACCTTGGCTTTGCCAAAGCATGTAATCAAGGTGCCTTTGCGGCTCAAAGTAAATATATCCTGTTTCTCAATAACGACGTCAAGGTCAATACAGGCTGGCTTGAGCCTCTTATAAGTATTTTAGATGACGACCTGGATGTCGCAGCGGTGGGCAGTAAGCTTTTATTTCCGGACGGAACCATTCAACATGCAGGGGTCGTGATTATTGATGATCGGAAGCTGCCTGATCCATTAGTCGGTAGACACATACATTATAGAAAAGAACCCGATGCCCCTGAAGCAAATCAAAGGTGTGTATATCAAGCTTTGACTGCAGCGTGCCTTTTAGTGAGGAAATCAGCCTTTCAAGAAGTGGGCGCGTTTGATGAAGGCTATTGGAATGGTTATGAAGATGTGGACCTGTGCTTTAAATTACAGAAAAATGGTGGATTCTTGGTCTATGAGCCTAAAAGCTCAGCCGTTCATTATGAGTCCCAAAGTGGTCCGGAACGCTTTAGGCAGGTTTCCGGCAATATTAGAAGACTCCACCAGAAATGGTTGGGAAAAATTATGCCGGACATTGTAATTGAGGCAGATGGTAAACTTAGGGATAGCGGTGCGGGAAAAATAGCGCCATACCGGATTGCCAAATCGATAAATCGGCAATCCGGAAGACTTGCTACGACTTCAGAAGCTTTCACATCGATAATTATTTTGGCCTACAACCAGCTTGAGTATACCAAAAAATGTCTTGAAAGCATTTTTAAATACACCAAAGAACCTTTTGAGCTGATTGTGGTTGATAACGGCTCTACTGATGGAACTGTGCAGTATTTGGAAAAACTGAGAAATAGGTACGACTCAAATGGCCATGAAGAAAAGGCTGGGGTCGCAACGCCAAAGGGAAGAAAGAAGAAAGGCGAAAAGAAAAAGGCGAGGACAACTGATGCGCTAAATCACGTCTGCGAAGGAATTAAGGTTATTAAAAACCATGAAAATCTTGGTTTTGCTGCCGGTAACAACCAGGGGATATCCGCCGCCCGGGGAAATTACATTCTTTTGATGAACAATGATGTGGTTGTAACTCCTGGCTGGCTGGGTCGATTAATCACATGCGCAGAGCGTGATCAAAAAATCGGAATTGTGGGACCCATGACCAATTACGTGCCCGGGCAGCAATGGGTCAAAGAAGTAACATACAACACAACATCTTTGGCAAGGCTAAACAAGTTTTCCAGGGAATTTGCAGGAAAATATTCCGGTCAAAGAAAACACGTTTTGAGAGTGGTAGGCTTTTGCATGCTTCTAAAACGTGCCGTTATTGATAAGATTGGTGGCATGGATGATCGTTATGGATTGGGGAACTTTGAGGATGATGATTTCAGCCTGCGTGCGACGTTGGGCGGATTTGAGTCCTGGATTGCAGAAGACTGTTTTATCCACCATTTCGGAAGCCGCACGTTTATCGGTTCCGGGATCGATTATAAAGAGAGCCTGAGTAAGAACTGGGAAATATTTAAGCATAAATGGGGGATGCCACAAGATATACCTTATGGCTCCTATAACCTTTCACAAATTGGAAGACAAAGTTTTGACCATGAGAGAGACTACCTCCCTCTTGTGGACAAAGACACTCTGGCAAAAGACGGGCAAGCGGTAGCGGCCCCTCAGGTCGAAAGTGAAATTGGTCGCTCTGATGAAAATCAGCCAACGAATGTGGACAATTCTGTTGAAGCTTCAATCATTATTTTTACTTCGAATCAGCAGAAATATTTAAAAAGGTGTATTGAAAGCATAAAGAAGCATACAGATGAACCGCATGAAGTCGTTTTCGTAGATGATGGCAACGCAAAGGGTGTCTTAAAGTGGTTGAGGCCGATTGTTAAGGAAAAGGCAAACTATCAGTTGATAAAAGTTGATAAGAATGCCGGTCCGGCCAAATGTTATAACGAGGGAATAGGAGCATCCAGCGGAGAATACATTCTTTTTCTGCATAACGATGTGATTGTTTCTGACAGCTGGCTTTCAGGGATGCTTGGGTGTCTCAAAAGAGATTCAGACATTGGCATTGTAAGCCCCATGACTCATGGTACGGATGGGAACCGGAAGAATGTCGCGGGCGATTATCCATCAGTTGACAATTTTGATGAATATGCGAAAGCATTTAACAAGAGAAACCGCCATCGGCAGATCCCGACAAAAAATGTGTCCGAATATTGTTTTGTGTGCAAAAGAAACCTTATAGAGAAGGTCGGTTTTTTTGATGAAAAAGTTGATTCAGAAAAGGTTGCTGTCGAAGACTTTTGCATGAGGGCAAACATAGAGGGCTATAGGAACGTTATCGCTTCAGACATAATTGTGCGCCATTATGACAGTCACAAAGTGACAAAAAGGAAAAAACATGGCGAAATAGCCGGCGATCGAAAACTTTTACTTGAAAAAAGAAGAGATATGGCTGCCAATCCCGTACTGGGTAAAAGGCTTCTTACCCTGAGTGCAATAGAACAGGCAGATGGGTTATGGCAGAAGGATGATATTAAAGGCGCTTTCAGTGTCCTGGCGGAATCAATAAAGAAAGTTCCGGATGAGAAAGGGATGTATTATGCCCTTTCAAAAATATTGATAGATGCCAAACAATTTAAAGATGCCCTTGAAGTACTCAACATGATGCCGCCAGGTGACCGGGAAGTCCGGAAGATTGAACTGATTGGATACTGTAAAGAGGGGATGGAACTCTATGGCGAGACGGAAGAATATGTTGAAAGTGCATTTTCCATTGATCCCGGCTCTGCATTGACCCTGAATTTAAAAGGGATGGTTGCATATAGACAGGGCGATGAAAAAGCTGCAGAAGCCTTTTTTAAAATGGCTGTTGAGTCTAATCCCGGCTACGGTGAGCCCTATGCAAACCTCGGGTTTATGAAATGGTTAGCCCAGCAGGAGGATGAGGCCATGGATCTATTTGAAAAAGCCTTCATCCTTACCCCAACGATCACGGATATTTTCACGAACTATCACGCCGCGGTTAAGGCGCTTGGGAAATACGAGAGGGCTGAACAATACTTTAAGGATGCCTGTAACTTGTATCCGAAGAATAAGAGACTCAAATACCTTTTGATCGATGTCCTGATACAACAGGAAAAACATTCCATGGCAATGGATGAAATCCAGGAGGCAATGATTGAATTCGGCATGGATGAGGGAATGATTGCCGCTGCATTGGCGGTCAGAAACAAGTTGGGTCCAAGGGAAATAAAAAGTTCTTCTAAGAATGCTACGATTTCTTTGTGCATGATAGTCAAAAATGAGGAGCAATACCTTGGAAAATGCCTGATGAATCTGAATTCCGTTGTTGACGAGATGATCGTGGTTGATACCGGTTCAACTGATAGGACAAAGGAAATCTCAGCAATATTTGGAGCCAGGGTCTATGATGTTGAATGGACGAATGACTTTTCAGAAGCAAGAAACTATTCTATTTCAAAAGCCTCCGGGGACTGGATATTTGTGATGGATGCGGATGAGACAATCTCACCGATTGATCACGAGGCCCTGAGAAAGCTGGCGGAAAAGCGTTCGCCCAGGCCGGCTGCTTATTCATTTGTGACAAGAAACTATAATATGCGAACGGACATCATTGGATTGAATACCACAGGTTTGAATATCCTGTCCATGAGATGGTGGAGCCATCTTTACGACAGGCGGGCATTGAGATCAAGAGGTGCAGTATTCCGATCCATCATTACGGGCAGTTGAACCCGGATACCCGTGCGTGCAAGGGCGAAGAATACTACCAAATGGGTATTAAAAAGCTTAATGAAATGGGCGACCATGTGAATGCCATATATGAGCTTGCTGTTCAGGCGGGCATGCTTGAAAAATGGGAAGAGGCCATAGATTTGTGGCAGAGACTTATCGCCCTGCGGCCTCATGTGCCGGTAGCCTTTGTCAATATGGGGACTGCTTTTCAGAAGATCGGAAAATTCGATGAGGCCATTCAATCCGTTGAAAGGGCAATGGCGCTTGATTCAGATATGAAAGAAGCTCCCAATGATTACGCGCTTTACAACCTTTACAGCGGGCACGCGGAGCGGGCGGTTCCTGTTTTAGAAGACCTGGTGAAGCAATATCCTGATTACTTATCGGCACGATTCAAGCTGGCTACCACCTATACTTGTGTAGGAAGAAAAAAAGAAGGGCTGGATGTCTTAAACAAACTCAGTCTAACAGCAATGGGACCCGGCCTTGCCATTTCCTGTCATACCATTGCCAAAAAATTCATTTCTCTACAAAGAAACGACTATGCCGAGGCGATACTCCAGGCGGCAATAGAGAGCCAAAATGTCAATGAAGATGTCCTTGCTCTTCTTAATGCTTGTCGCGCTGTGCCGGACAGGGGGCATCTCATGGCAGAAAAAATGGTGGAAACGCCTGAAATGATTTTGAGTGCATGAAGCAAAGGCTTCACCTATAGAGAACTATCGGGTGTTTCTCTGAGACCGGCGGCAATATTGTGGTTAATGTTGATAACGGCCGTGAGTTTTTCAGGCGTAGGATAAGCCATGGTTTCAAAAAGTCTTTTGTCAACAAATGCACTCAGCCTGAGCAGATCCATGGTCACTTGTTGGGGCAGGGGATTGTTTTCTCTTGCCAGTTCCACTTGGAAAATACTCCATATCTTCTGGTTGTATTTGAGAGCTTCTTCCAGTTTGGCATCCCGGTCGTCACCATCCCAGTTGTCCTGGCATTCCTTGAGCTTGAGCGCCGCTTGAGTGAGAACTCGTGCTTCTGTTTCAGGGCCGGACATGGTCTCTCTGTCCATGGTCTGGTATGTCTTTAGCGCATTCCTGTACACGGTCAAGAACCTCCTCTTCATAGTTTATCAATTCTTTAGCTATCTTGAGTGCCTGGTAGTATTCTCCGTTCAAAATATGCTCGCTGATTTGCTCAATCAAACCCAGCAGACTGGGTGCGGCTTGTACGAGATCTCGAACTAATCTCCAATAGGATTTGTGATGAGTTTCCAGATCCTCTGCATTAAAATACATGAGCTGAATGACAAAATAGATCCGGCGACAAGGCGTAACCGCATCACTATCACTCATGATGTTCTTTTCCCGCAAAATGGGAATATTATTTTCGATGACCAAATCGGTTGTTGTATTGCCATTAGTTACGACGGCGCCATCGATGATTATCCGTTCGCATGGTTTCAGTGTGATTTTCAGCGCCATGATTACTTTAACAGATGAACCAATTGTGATTGGGTTCCGGTCAGACTTGTTCCTGATTCGCTTGCCAGGGCATGGTTTACGTCTATGCTTTTGTGCTCTGCGGCAAATTCCGGCATATCACCAACCGGGGTGATATATCCTTTTAGATGACTCATTTTCGAAGTCTCCCGGGAAAGGGTTGCCCTTGCCTGTTTCACGATGTCTCTTGCATTACCCATTTTGAAAATAGCCTCTTCTATTCTGTCGTCAGATGCATTCTCCGGTAGTTCAGGAATATCAAGCCCTGTCGGCCCTGTATGAATTTCATGACTGTGAATGGCCTTACAGGGCCAATTTTCTCCGACAACTACTTCCCGGACGCCTGATTCATGTTTGTGGGATGAATCAGATATAATGTGCCGAGCGTAATCACTGTCGGGTGGAATGTCCAATTGTTCAATCTGTTTTCTGAAGAGGCTGAAACGCTTTAAAAGCTTGATTCTTGCTTCACTGCCCGGTGGGAAAGGCGGAAAGTTTTTTACATGCGTCTTTAATTCAGCTTCCATGCGGTTAATCTTCTTTTCAACCGTCTCCATCGTCCTGTCAGCGGAGCGGATGTTTGCTGCCAAGGCGTTGAAGGTCGCGTTGACAGTCTGAAGCTTCGTGAAGTTGTAATGGGTTTGGTTCACGGCTACCGATTCAGACGGAGCATTTCCTGACGGGGTGTTCTCTTTGCCGGCGCTCAATTTTCTCGGCATCGAGCCGGTTGTCTGAGTTGGGCGGTTGAGATTGGAAAGGCCCCCATCTATTGATATGTGATATATTGTCATAGCGTTACTCCCCGACGAACAGTGATACAGGAGGGGGATTGCTCCCCCTCCTTACATCGAGGCTTCTAATTTTCAGAATAACCTGCCCTGTGGGGCGTGTTATTTAGAATAACCTCAGGACTGACTGTGCGGCTTGAGAGGCGATGCTTAATGAGGTCGTCCCCAGAGCCTGACGTGTCTGAAGCATAAGCATGTTCGCGCCTTCTTCGTTCATGTCAGCTTCTGTTAGATTGGATGCGCCGTCCTGAAGCGTGGCTATCATATTGGTCGTGAACTCCTGACGGATGGTGACCGTGGACATGTTATTGGAGAATGTTTTCGCCTGCGACCTCAGGGTCGTCCTGGCGGTGTCAAGCAGATCGATATTCGAATTGATGTTAGTTGTGTTACCGGTGCCGGCGCTGTTCCAGTCACCCGCAGTTACTGCGGTAACGCTGAGTCCGCTGGAGGAACCATCAAACCCTGTCAGGGTAATCGAAGAGTTACCGGCTTCATCGAAATACACTGTCAACGTTTCGCCGGTGCCTCCCAGGAGGTTGACCCCTTTGTATCCTGAATCATCAGCCAGGTCATCAATCTGGGTTAACATGGCATTATACTGTGTTTCAAGACTGGTTATTTCAGTGGTTGATTCAGCAGAAAGAGCGGACTGTGCAAGAGATTTTGCAGCCGCAATAAGGTCCAGGACGCCTTCGATACCGGCGTCTGCAGATTTCAAAAGCTGTATGCCCTCGCTCATTCCGTCTTTACGGGCTGCAAGGTCGCCGGCCCGTTGTGTGTGGCCCCTTGCCGCAAAAAAGTTGATAGGATCATCCAGTGCGCTCTGTACCTTCAAACCCGTGGCTAAACGTCCCTGTGTTCTTTCCAGCAACTTTTCGGTTTGCTGCATGGAAATTAAATTTGCCCGCATTCCTGCTGTTAATGCTACGCTGTCAATAGTCATGATTTTTTTCTCCTTTTCTAGGTTTTTATCTGGGCATTCTTGCCGAGATCTTTGTTACTGCTGTATTTGTCGGAATATCAAAGGCTTCTGCCGATCTTCTTCCTTTTCCTCACCCCCTCCCGAGATCATTCTTGCTCCTGCCTTTTGACTTCTTATCGGATATATTTCTAAAAACTTTAGGGGTTTCTTAGGTGACGGTTCCTCGCCTTGCCGCGGCCTATATAATATTAAGGATAGGATTTCCTCGGACATTTATGGAGGCTTCTAAAATAATGGAAAAATGATGTGCCACACGTCAATCAGTACTGTGCATAACATCTTGTAATATTGTGATATTTTGATTTAGCTGGGGCCATTCGCTATACTGCCGGATTGCTCTTATAAAAAAGGAAGTTGAACAGTAGATGGTATAAGGTATAGAATGCATAAAGAGGCAAACCCTGGATCTCATTGAAGTGGCTTAATGAGCATGAAAGTCCCCGATGGCCGTGTTTTGTCGTGCTCAGAAGAGAATGAACGTCAGTAAGTTGAGGAAAACAAGAGGCTGCAATGATAACGCTCAGTTTAAGTAAGTTGAAACCCGGGATGATATTGGCTGAACCGGCCCACAATTTTCAGGGGGTGTTATTGCTGGACGCGGGTGCGGAGCTGTCTGAAAATAATATCCGGATATTGAAATCCTGGGGAGTGACCCGAGTATGTGTGGAAGGGAAGAATAAAGAGAAAGACAAAGGAGATGGTGATGCTCACAATGAGGCAAGATTGGCTATAGAAAAAGAGCTGGAAGAAAAATTTTCAGATGTCCTTGAGGATCCGGTGATGATGGAGACAATGAGAGTGGCAGGCAAGGTGCTGGAGAAGCGATTGCGCATGAAAGAAGGCCAGGATGAAACCCGCTAGTCTGAAAAGAATTATTGACAGGGTCAGCGATCTCCCTACTCTTCCCAGGACGGTGCTGAAAATAACTGAACTTGTTAATGATCCAAAATCTTCAGCCAAGGATCTGGCAAATGTTATCACAGATGATCAGGTCCTGACCGCCAGGCTTTTAAAACTTGTTAATTCTTCTTTTTACGGGTTTCCTCAAAAGATCGCCACGGTAACAGGCGCTATCGTATTACTGGGTTTTGATGCCATAAGAAACCTGCTCCTGACGACTTCTGTCTTCGGTTTGTTTTCGAACAAGGGTAAAGAGGACCGATTAGGGGTAGAACGGTTCTGGGATCATTCGCTGGGTTGTGCTGTAGGGGCCAAGGTCATCGGCGATTACATGAGATATGACAAGATTGAGGAGCTTTTTGTCGCAGGCCTTTTGCACGATATCGGGAAGATTGTGGAATTGTTGTTCCTGCCTGAGGATTTCAATAAGGTGATTTCGGTAGTTGAAGACGAAAATATTCTTTTGGTAGATGCGGAGAGACGTGTATTGGACTACACCCATGCCGAGGTTGGGGAATTGCTTGCTGAAAGGTGGAACATGTCTTCCAAACTTGTGGATGTCATTGCTCATCATCATCAACCGGGTCTTGCCGGGAGATTCTCGCGGGAAGCTGCCATTGTTCACCTGGCAGATATACTTTGTCGGGCAATGGACATGGGGTCAGGCGGAGACAAAAAGATCCCACCCTTAAACAAAGAATCCTGGGATGCACTGCAATTAAAGCTGAGTGCCATTGAGCCGATTGCCGAAGAGATGGAAAGGCAATTCCAGGACATAAGCCTGTTTATTAGCGAAATACCTTAAATCCTGGACCAGTGGACAGTCAATGCCGTTAAATTAACGATTTTCCATAGGCTCCAGTATCCCGGGATTGTGCCATGCGGGATTTTTTTAACCGCAGAATATCCAATAACGAATGTAGAATGTAGAAGTATGGAATCGCTTCGCTCTATTTGTTTATATATATTGCTAAAAATTCCTTCCTTCATCATTCGAAATTCTTGCCCATAGGTCACGTCTTTAGCGTGATTCGATATTCGGTTTTAATTAACCCTGACTGATTGAATGTCCTGGGAAATAAATTGCTCACTCCTTAATTTAGCGGCATTGAGTGGTCAGTAATCAGTGAGCACTAAGGGAGAAGTTCTTATGGGGGAATTTGAAATCCTGTTTGTTGATGATGAAAAGGAGATACTCGATATCGTCAAAGAATATCTGAGTCTCAACGGGTATGAAGTGAGTGTTGTCGATAACGGTTTGGAGGCCCTTGAACTTGTAAAGTCAGCTGGTCATGACATTGTTTTTACTGACTTAAACATGCCCGGGTTCAGTGGTCTGGAACTCCTTGCGGCTATAAAGGAACATCGACCTGAAACAGAAGTGGTCATTGTCACGGGCTATGGGACGATAGAATCCGCTATCGAAGCCCTGAAGCTGGGCAGCTACGATTACCTGCAAAAGCCCATCAAGTTGGAGCGGCTGAAGATATTGATAGACAGGATTGTTGAGAAAAAGAAACTGCAGAAGGAAAATATAATGATCAAAAGGAGGCTGAAAGAAAGATACAGATATAACGAATTGGTCGGCGTCAGCCCGAAGATGCAGGAGATTTATGAGATAATAGATCGTATCAGTATTAATGCACCGACAGTGCTGATTCAGGGGGAAAGCGGAACCGGGAAAGAGGTTGTTGCCAGGGTAATCCACCAAAACAGTGACTGCAAGGATAAGCCTTTTATTCCGGTAAATTGTGGCGCCATGGTGGAGGGGCTTCTGGAAACTGAGCTTTTTGGCCATGTCAAGGGTTCATTTACCGGGGCGATCAGGGATAAGGCCGGTCTGTTCAAAGCCGCAGAAGGCGGGATTATTTTTTTGGACGAGATAGCAGAACTAACGCCACATCTGCAGGTTAAATTACTGCGCGTACTCCAGGACAAGAAGGTGCGGCCTGTTGGTGATACCGTTGAAACAAACGTCGAGGTGAGGGTTATTGCCGCTACCAACAGGAATCTGGAAGAGGCCATAAAAAGTGGCGCAATGAGAAAAGATCTGTTTTATCGCCTGAACGTGGTATCTATAAAAATGCCCCCGTTGCGTGAGCGAAAAGAGGATGTCCCCCTTTTCATAAATTATTTTTTGAATAAATTTAACGAGTTAAACACGAGAAAAGTGGAAAACATATCCCCGGAAGCGATGAATGCCATGTTAAACTATCATTGGCCGGGTAATGTGAGACAATTGGAAAATGCGATTGAAAGGGCATTCGTCCTGGGGTTGGGTGATATCATCGGGATCACAGACCTTCCTACTGAGTTACGGGAATTAGGTGAAATTACAGTAAAAAAGGGAACGACTTTTAATTTAAGAGGAAATGAAATCGTTTTGATAAAAGAGGCGATGAACAAAACTGCGGGTAACAAGGCTGAGGCTGCTGACTTGCTGGGAATCAATATTACTACTCTGTATAGAAAGATAAAAAAATATGATATTACTCCTTTTGGCTATGAAGCGGATAAACTGTCACTTGTTTCAGAAAATTGAGAAGGTGCTGCGTTGTAAGCGTTCACAGGTTCAGCGGTTCAGGGTTCAAGGTTCAACGGTTATAGTCACTTGACTTCCCACATTTTATTCCATAATTCGTCGATTTGCTTCTTTCACCCATTGGATGAAACATACTTGTGGCCTTTATCGAGGCATTATCCTTTTGATACGAACCCGTTAGAGCTTTTAAACTGGAACCGTGAACGGCTACTATTTGTTATTACTTCTTTCCTGCCATTATAAGTGTTTTTTCTGTGTCCCTAACCCGGCCTTCAGGGCCGGCCTCCGGGCAAGGCCAGCGAAAAAAAGCAACCCTCAGCGCTGAACCCGGAACATCTGAACCCATAACCCACATGAACGTTTCAGTAAAAATCATACAGCATCCCGCTCCCGGCACACACATCCTCGCTTTTCGGGGTGACACTCAAACCTTCTCGCTCTCTATCCCGGAAGCGGAAGCGGGAAGCGCATGGCTGCGCACAAACTTAGGGCATGGGGAAACCAAAAAGGAAGAGATCATCAGGGAAGTCATTCATGATGAAACTCGAATGAACAGGGACTGGTTTGATATCCCCATGGAACGGAGCGACAGTCGGCAATTTAAGGTCACGATTGCCCTTTGTGAGGTCGGTCACTTTGAGGCGAAGTGCTTTTTCCTGCCGGATGGTAAAGCAGACCCGGTATGGCCGGTCGGAGACAACACCGCATTAAATGTGGAGCCGGCCGATACCTGTTGTGCGAACATTATTTATAATGCATTTGTCAGGCAGTTTGGTCCCAACAAAGAAGAGAAGCAGGAACATGGCTTACCCGTCAAAGAGGCTGTTCAAAAGCTTGACAGCGACGGTTATACGGTGATTCCACCCTCAGGAAAATTCCGGGATCTGATAAAAGAGCTTGATTTTATTATCGGGGATCTCGGCTGCAGGGTCATCCAGTTGCTTCCGGTTCATCCAACACCCACAACCTATGCCAGAATGGGAAGGTTTGGGAGTCCGTATGCAGCCTTGAGTTTTACAACCGTTGATCCGGCCCTGGCAGAATTTGATCCTGCGGCGACACCAACGGAACAATTTATAGAGCTGGTTGATGCAGTGCATGAACGCAATGCAAAAATTGTTATCGATATCGCGATCAACCATACCGGGTGGGCTGCCAGGCTGCACAATACCCATCCGGAATGGCTTGTCCGTGACACGGACGGGAGAATTGAAGCCCCCGGCGCGTGGGGGGTTGTCTGGGCGGATTTGACCAAACTGGACTATTCTCACAAAGAACTGTGGCAGTATATGGCAGAGGTGTTTCTTTTGTGGTGCCGCAGAGGTGTGGACGGCTTCCGCTGCGACGCAGGATACATGATACCGGTTCCCGCCTGGAAATACATAACCGCTGTTGTTCGAAAGCAGTTCCCTGATTCGATTTTTCTCCTGGAGGGTCTTGGCGGCAGGATTTCAGTCACCAGAGATATCCTGAATACAGCAAACCAGAACTGGGCCTATTCCGAGCTGTTTCAGAACTACGACCGTGCGGAGATAGAGAATTATCTGCCGGAACCACTTGAAATCGCACGGACGGACGGCGTCATGATTCACTTTGCGGAAACCCACGATAACCTCCGCCTGGCTGAACGCTCGAAGACTTATGCTCGGATGCGCACTGCGCTGTGCGCCCTTTGCTCTCAACACGGAGGTTTTGGCTTTGCCAACGGGGTGGAGTGGTTTGCCGATGAAAGGATCGATGTCCACCGGGCAAATTCCCTGAACTGGGGTACAGAGAAAAACCAGGTAAAGCTTATCCGTCGTCTGATCCTTCTACTCAAGACACATCCTGCCTTCCACGATCGTGTTGAGCTTTCAATGATCCAGCAGGGCAAAGGAAACTTCATCGCACTTCTGAGACATCATGTACCATCCGGAAAAAGACTTCTGGTGTTGGTAAACCTCGATGTCGAAGGCCGGACCCGGGGGAAATGGAACCCGAAGATGACAGAGATGGGTGACCGGGTATTTTTGGATCTTATCACAGAACAGGAAATACCCGTTTCTGAGTCCGACGGCATGTGGACATTTGTCCTTGAACCCGGACAGGTTTTGTGCCTGACAACTGATCGGGATGATCTTGATCTGCTTCGGGATCTATCCGGACGAAGATTCTCTATGCCGGATCGGGTCATAAAACAGTGTTTCCGCGCAAAGGCTATGAACGTCCACGGGTTTTACAACGGGACACACCACCTGGGGGATTTCAACCCTGATCAGGCGGCCCTGGATCTTGCAAAAGACCCTGTGGAATATTGCCGCAGTCTCAATGTTTTCAGTGACGAGCCGCGTGTAATCACCTGGCAATGGCCGCGTGACATCAAACGGGAGGTAATGATACCACCGGAACACTTTCTGCTGGTGCAGGCAGAGACGTCCTTTTCTGCAAAAATGATAGATAAAACCGGCGATAGGGAATTTGTCCTGGCCTGCGAAAACAGTCTGCCGTGTGCGGACGGGACATATGGTGCGCTTTTTCTGCCCCTGCCGTCCCCTGCTGTACATCGGTCCCTCAATCTGGACCTTACCGTTTACACGGCCGGGCATTGTGAGCATGCGAGGGCACATCTTCTCTCTCTGCCCGTGGCAGAGCAGGTCCGGGTGAACAGATGTTTTGTCAGATCCGAACTGTTGCGCAGGCCACTGCTCTTTTTGGGGACCAATGGCCGTGGCGGCATGCTCAGGGCGCATGTCCCCTGGGGAAAACTGGCCAGCAAATACGATGCCCTCCTTGCCGCAAACCTGAATCCCTATTATCCGGAAGACCGGTGGATTATGCTGAGCCGGTGTCGGGCATGGCTTGTTTTTCAGGGGTATTCAACAGAAATCAACAATGACTGCCTTGATTCATTCAGTTATGATGACAACGACTGCGGTTATTGGCAATATCACATTCCTTGCGGACAGGGGCAACATGTCTTTCTGACAATAGCGATGGAGATGGCCCGGGGTGAAAATGCAATCAGAATTTCATGTTACCGCCACAAAACAGGTGATGAGGACGGCAGACTGGCAGATTCCAGGGATGTTCGCATTATATTTCGTCCCGACATCGAGGATCGAAATTTCCATGACACAACAAAGGCGTATCTGGGGCCGGAACACATGTGGCCGGAATCTGTTACCGCAGATGCAATGGGCTTTGTCTTTTCGCCCGATGATCATCGGGCGATGCAGGTCCTGATTTCAAGAGGGTCCTTTGTGGTGGAACCCGAATGGCAATATATGGTACACCGGCCAATAGAGGCTGAGCGGGGACTGGACTCGGATTCAGATCTCTTCAGCCCCGGGTATTTCTACACATCGCTCAAAGGGGGAGCAACCGTGAGCTTGACCGCACAGGTGATGCGGTCAAAAGAGTCCTGTTCCATAAACTGGAAACCTCTGCCGCAGGATGTGGCAGGTTCCGTCTCTGAAGTTAATGAGGGCAAAAAACTCGGTGAAGCCCTCATTCAGGCAATGGATTCATTTGTTGTAAAACGCGATACTTTGAACACCGTAATTGCCGGATATCCATGGTTTCTTGACTGGGGGCGGGACACCCTGATCTTCGTACGCGGGTTGATCGCTGCCGGGAGGAATGACACTGCAAAGTCGGTCATTGAGCAGTTCGTCCGGTTTGAAGAGAACGGGACCATCCCCAACATGATTCGGGGAGATGACGCAGGTAACAGAGACACGTCAGATGCACCGTTGTGGCTTTTCGTTGCCTGTGCCGACCTTGTCACGTCAGCAGGAGACGAATCATTCCTTGACACCGTCTGTAATGGTCGTACAATTCGTCAGATCTTCATATCCATGGGCCGCTCCATTATGGCCGGCACTCCTAATGGAATCCGGATGGATCCCGAGTCCGATCTGGTTTTCAGCCCTGCTCATTTTACATGGATGGACACGAACCATCCGGCAGGAACTCCCCGTGAAGGGTACCCCATCGAGATACAGGCCCTGTGGCATTTTGCCCTGTCTTTCCTGGCCCGAATAGACAGAGCGGAAAATAGAGATTTTTGGAAAAAGAAGGCATCAAATGTTCGGAAGTCGATAACCGATCTTTTTATGCTGGAAAGTGAGGGTTTTTTGTCTGACTGCCTCCATGCGCGCCCGGGTGAGCCTGCCGGTCAGGCAGAGCCCGATGATGCATTGAGGCCGAATCAGCTTTTTGCCGTGACGCTGGGTGCAGTCGGTGATAAGGCTCTGTGCCGTAAGATCGTGACTGCATGTGAAGAACTTCTTATTCCGGGTGGTATTCGAAGCCTGGCCGACCGGGAGGTCCGTTACCCGCTTCCAATAGTCTATCTGGGAAACGCTGTTAACAACCCGGTCCACCCGTACCAGGGTAAATATGCAGGCGATGAAGATACAAAACGTAAGCCTGCCTACCACAACGGTACGGCATGGACGTGGGTATTTCCATCTTTCAGTGAGGCATGGTTCAGAGTTTACGGCAATGAAGGAAAGGCGACTGCTTTGGCGTTGCTTGCGAGCAGTTCCCGCCAGTTAAACCATGGGTGTATGGGTCACGTTCCGGAGATCATGGACGGAGATTACCCGCATTTGCAGCGCGGCTGTGATGCCCAGGCCTGGGGCGCCAGTGAATTGCTGCGAGTGTGGGTTGCCATTACAGGTCAGATGATTACATTCATTAATTCTAATGAAAAAGGGAGGTCATCATGAGCATCAAAAAAAAGTATCTCAAGAAAAAAGCCGTATGCAAGGTTACTTTCAAAATGCCCAACGAAATGACCGGACCTGTCAATACGGTCCATTTGGTCGGTGACTTTAATGATTGGGACACACATGCCACTCCCATGAAAAAGCTGAAGAACGGTGATTTTACCGCGACGGTTGATCTCGATTTGTATAAGGAGTATCAGTTCAGGTATCTCAAAGATGATCAAGACTGGGAAAATGATAGAGATGCTGATAAACATGTTCCCACCCCTTATGGGGACAGTGATAATTCAGTAATTATCGTGTAGGCATGTACCTGGCATAATAATTGATGAATTCGTAAAAAGTCGGAAAACACCCTGCTTCGTCATTCCGGCGTAGGCCGGAATCCAGTTATATCAAATAGTTCCAGCTTGTCTGGACTCCGGTTTCCACCGGAGTGACGACTTTTTACGGAATTGTCATAATTGATGGTCTCGTAAAAAGTCCGAATTTCGACGGTTTCGTAAAATGTTCAAGATCAAGGCTTGCAAATCCTGAGGAATGAGGCGTAGTTACTTTACGCCGCAGTGACGAAGGATG
>JAFDJF010000012.1 GCA_019307645.1 Deltaproteobacteria bacterium | reverse complement strand
AGAATAACCGCCCACTGCCAGATAATCTTCAATTTTGGTTGGATCAATTATGCCATTATTCTCGAGAATGATTCTTTGTTGAAGCTTATAGAAGGGGATATCCTGTTCGTGTACAATTTTCTTTTTTGTGGAAAGATCTTTATAGACAAGGGAGTCAACTGTTTCCCCGTTTTTAATCGTCTTATTAACTATTTCAGGGATATGTTCCTCCTTTACCTGAGGATAAAAGATGCCTTCGGGATGAACGACCATTACAGGCCCCTTTTCACAGAATCCGTGGCAACCTGAGAGCTTTACTTCAACGTCATCCTGCATATTCTGTCTGGACAACTCTTCTGTCAGGGCATGATGCACGTTTGCAGTTCCATATGCACCGCACCCCGAACCGGCGCAAAGTGAAATCAGTCTCTTTTTGTCCTTTTGGCGCCTGCCCTGCAAGGAATCTCTGAGCTTTCTTAGTGCCTGTCTATCTTCTAATCTTGCCATTATCCGTGTATAAGCTCCTTACCCCTTACACTCTGCCGTCATTAATTAGTGTCTGAACAAAAACTAGGATTTTTCGTCAAGATCAAGGAAGACAAAAATTTTAACCGCAGGCATACATTAAGTATCAGGCATACATTAAGTATTTCGAGGATTAAAATTTTTCTCTGACGCAGATATTGGCGAAAAAGACAGTTTTCGTTCGGGCACTACTTAGGTATCCGTCTTTTCTTTCAACTACAAAATACGCTAAAAATTCGAAAGGGTTTGGTTTACAAAGCGTTCCTGTTTTTGCGCCTTTCGCGTATTTCGTAGTTCCCCCCTATCTATCATGACCACGTTCCTTATATTTCAGCGGCGTTAGTTCTGTCAAATGGGAAGTTTAAATGAATGGTTAACCCTTTTTCCATTTTTCGTTTTTAGATACAATTGAAGCCGAAGCCAATGTGGTACTTGCAATCCGGTCTGGACTGACTTAAACTTCTGGGACTCTCCGCTATCACCATTTATTTTGCTTGAGCGGGATTCCTTCTCGTATTTTGTCTGGGTTCTCAAAATAAAACAGGATGTTATAATTATTAGCGAATTTCAATGCCAACCCTAAAACTCTTTACCAGCAACCGACTGGAAACCCTTGCCGATGAACTGGCCGGGGTTATCCGTACGCCGCTCGCCTCTCCTTTTGATAAGGAAGTCCTCGTGGTCCAGAGCAGGGGCATGGAACGCTGGATATCCATGGAACTTGCCAGACGTCACGGTATCTGTGCCAACATCAGCTTCCCCTTTCCAAATGCCTTTGTTAACGGTGTCCTGCAAAAAGCCCTTCCGGATCTTCCGGAGCAATCACCTTTTGAACTGCAGGTGACAACATGGAGGATCATGAAACTCCTCCCGTCCATGATCGCAGAACCGGGCTTCGAGAGCCTCATGACCTATCTCAGCAAGACAGAAGGGGATCTCAAGCGCTTCCAGCTTTCCGAGAGGATCGCTGACCTGTTTGATCAGTACCTGCTTTTTCGCCCTGAAATGATGCTGCGATGGGATCGAGGCGAAGAAGACCACTGGCAGGCAGTTCTATGGAGGAAACTGGTCAAAGGGCACGAAAATGAACATCGTGCAGCTCTGGGAAAGGCCCTTATTGAACTTCTTGAAAATCCCGCCACTCAATTAGCGGAACTGCCCGAAAGGATTTCCGTTTTTGGCATATCTACCCTTCCCAGGTTTCACATCCAGTTATTTGCCTCAATATCAAGGTTTACCCGGGTGAACCTTTTCCTTATGAACCCCTGCATGGAGTATTGGGCTCAGATTTCTTCTGACTGGGAAATCAGAAGGGCAACTGACAGAGGCCGGACTAAATTAGTTGAAGCAGAGGATCTCCACCTGGAAAAGGGGAACAGCCTGCTGGTTTCTATGGGAACCCTGGGCAGGGATTTCTTTGATCTGATCAACGAGTTTGACTGTGAAGAAATCCAGTCTTTTGAGGCGCCCGGTGAAAAAAACCTGTTGGCCTGTATCCAGTCGGACATTCTGAATCTCAGGGAAAGGGGGCAGGAACCGGAAGAAAAGAAGCCCCTTGCCGAGAATGATACGTCCATCCAGATTCACTCGTGTCACAGCCCCATGAGAGAAGTGGAGGTCCTCTATGACAGGTTCCTGGAGATGTTTGAGGATGATCCGGATCTCGGACCAAAGGATATCCTGGTAATGACACCTGATATTGAGGCCTATGCCCCATTTATCCAGGCAGTATTTGAGGTGCCGGCAGGCGATTCCGGAAAGATTCCCTTCAGCATTGCTGACCAGAGCGTTAAGGTGGAAGGCAGGATCACAGAAACTTTCCTGGCAATCATGAGCCTCAGGGACGGCCGCTTCAGTGCTTTTCAGGTCATGGCAATTCTTGAATCCCGGGCAGTGCAACAGAGATTCGGCCTGACAGAAACAGATGTCACGCTTATCCGGAAGTGGGTTGAAGACACTCGGATAAGGTGGGGAATCGATGGCGCGAGCCGTGGTGAAATAGGCCTTCCCGATCTGCCGGAGAACACATGGAAGGCAGGACTTGACCGGCTCCTTCTGGGCTATGCCATGCATGGCGGGGAAGAAAACATGTTCGCGGGTGTGCTTCCGTTCGATAATATGGAAGGTAGTGAAACATCCGTGCTGGGTGATTTTCTTGAGTACGCAGAACAGCTTTTCTCCTGGTCCAAAGCGCTTGAACGGCCGGCAACCCCGGAAGAATGGTCTGTTACTTTGAAAGGCCTGCTTGAGACGTTTTTTCTGCCGGATGAAGATACAGAGCCGGAGGCACAGATTGTCCGCCGCACACTTGATGATCTTGCGGAAGAAGGAGCGGCTTCCGGATTCAATGAAAAGGTGGATATGGATGTTATCCAGTGTTTCCTGGAACACAGACTTGGAAAAGAAGGCTTCGGATTCGGTTTCATCCGCGGTGGTGTAACTTTCTGCGCAATGCTCCCCATGCGAAGCATCCCTTTCAAGGTTATCTGCCTGATCGGCATGAACAGCGATTCTTATCCGCGGCAGTCAAAGCCTCTTGGTTTCGACCTCCTGGCAAAAGAGCCCAAAAAGGGAGACCGGTCACGCAGAGACGATGATCGTTACCTGTTTCTGGAAGCCCTGCTATCGGCAAGAGAAAGACTGCATATCAGCTATGTGGGACAGAGCATTCGGGATAACACGGTTATCCCCCCATCCGTACTGGTAAGCGAAATCCTGGATTACATTGAACAGGGCTTTGAGGTTAAAGACAGGAACCTTCCGGAACACATGCTTATTAAACATCGCCTCCAGCCGTTCAGCCCCGATTATTTCAGGGAGGATGGAGCCCTTTTCAGTTATTCTTTGGAAAATTTTCATGCTGCCGAGTGTCTTACGAAATCCCGAAAAGGCCCGGCACCCTTCATTTCAACCGGACTTTCCGAACCGGCTGCGGAATGGAAGCGGATAGGGGTGGATGACTTATGCGCCTTTTTCGTCAACCCGGCGAAGTTTTTGTTCACCAGGCGCCTTGGAATTTATTTTGATGAAGTCGCCGGCATGCTTCAGGAGACAGAACCCTTCGAGATTTCAGGCCTGGACCGTTATGCTGTAGCACAGGATCTGGTGGAAAGAAGGCTTTGCAAAGGTGTGCCTGATGACGCCTTCCATCTTACCCGGGCAGCAGGCCTGCTTCCCCACGGGACCGTCGGGCGGTGTCTATATGACAGGCTCAGCCGGGAGACGGAACCTTTTGCCGAAAAAACCGCATCCTATATCCGGGAGGGGATGCTTGCGCCATTGGATGTGGATCTGAATATATCCGGTTTCAGCCTTACCGGGAGGATCGATGCCCTGTATCCTGAAAGAATGATCCGATACCGCTATGCAACGGTAAAACCAAAAGACCGGCTCAGGGCATGGGTTCAACACCTGGTGCTGAATTGTGTCAAACCGCCGGGGTATCCGCGCGTCAGTATGGTTGCCGGTCTGGATAAAGAGTGGGCTGCCTGGGAATATGCTCCTGTTGAAGATGCGGAAGACGTGCTGGGAAAGCTCCTCGATATGTACTGGAAAGGGTTAATGAAACCCCTTCACTTTTTTCCGGCGTCATCCTGGGAATATGTTCAGCAGGTAGTGGAAAAGGGGAGGCCGGTAGAGGATGCCTTACGAAAGGCATACCGTGTCTGGGCAGGGGATGACTTCAGACAAGGGGAAGCGGAAGATCTGTATTACCATCTCTGTTTTAAAGACAAAAATCCCATTGATTCGGAATTTCAGGATACGGCACTGGAGGTGTTTGGGCCTGTGGTGGAATTTCAGAGAAAGGTGAAAGGGTAAAGATAAAATGAACGTCCAACTCGCCTCTGGCGAGTTGGACGTTCGATGTTCAGGTTTTTTTTACTTTGGTTAAATAATAGGAATGAATACCGTTAAAGATTTTGACTTATTGAATAGCCCTCTTGAAGGGTCAAACCTCATTGAAGCCAGCGCCGGTACAGGGAAGACCTATGCCATTACCGGGCTTTTTCTCAGGCTGATCCTGGAGAAAAATCTGTCTGCAAACGAAATACTCGTTGTGACGTTTACCGAAGCGGCTACGGATGAGTTGAAAGACAGGATTCGCACCAGGCTGCGTGAGGCCATAGAGGCCTTTTCTACGGGGCAGGGCAGGGATAAATTCCTGAATGGCCTTATTGGGAAAATCGATCACGTAAAAGCGCTGAGATCCCTTAATGAGGCATTAAGGATTTTTGATGAATCCTGTATTTACACCATTCACGGGTTCTGCCGGAAAATGTTGCGTGAATACGCCTTTGAAAGCGGCAGCCTCTTTGATACGGAACTTGTAACGGATCAGGAAGGTCTCAAAAAAGAGGTGGTTGAGGATTTCTGGCGAATGCATTTCTACCATGAGTCTCCTCTTTTTGTAAACTATGCGGTTCACCACAAAACCAGCCCGGGCAATCTCCTTTCTATTTTCGCCGGAAAGGCCGTCGGCCTGGACCTGAAAATAATCCCTGCGCCTGAGAGCCCGGACCCTTCTGCTGAAGAGCTGCGGTTTAAAGAAGCCTTTGAAGAAATGCGCAGGGCATGGCCCGCAGCAAAGGAAGCAGTAGAACAGATCTTTGTTACCGATAAGGGTCTGAACAGAACAAAATATGGAAAGAAGATCCCCGTCTGGATTCAGCGGATGGAGGACTTGGCTGCTTCGGGCGGCAATAATCCGATATTGTTCGACGGCTTCAGCAAGTTTTGTTCAAGTGAGATTGAAGGGGCAGTGAAAAAAAACCATACGGCTCCCGAGCACCCGTTTTTTCATATCTGCGAAACCTTGAGAGACACGTGTGAGGAACTGGCGGATGTCTTTGAAAAGCGCCTTCTGGGGCTGAAAATAAAGCTGTTCCATTTTTTGCAGGGTGAACTTGATTTAAGGAAAAAGAGGAAGAACATCCAGTTTTTTGATGACCTCCTGCTGCGCCTTTACAGGGCACTGGAAGGGATGGGGGGGGAAGACCTCGCACGGGGCATACGAGAAAAGTTCAAGGCTGCCCTGATCGACGAATTTCAGGACACGGACCCGATTCAATATGCCATATTCAAGAATATATTCGATGCTAAAAAAAGTGGCCTCTTTCTCATCGGAGATCCCAAACAGGCCATATACGGGTTCAGGGGGGCCGATATCTTTGCGTACATGGACGCAGCCGCACATGCCCAGAACCGTTATACGTTGAATGAAAACTGGCGCTCTGAACCCGGACTCATTACTGCGGTCAATGCGGTCTTTGAAAATGCCAGTCCGCCTTTTGTCTACGAACAGATCCCTTATCATCGGGTGCGCCCGCCGGCTGAAAAAAAAGACTTTGAGCTGCTGGAGATAAAAGGGGTTTTGTCCGAATCTCCCATGCAGTTGTGGTTTTTGGATGCCGGGAAAATAACAGGTTCGGCAAAGGCCCTCAACAAATCCACGGCAAGGCTCAGGATTGCCGGAGCCGTTGCAGCGGAAATCTCACGTCTGCTGTCTCTTGCTGCAGCACGGAAGGTAATGCTGGGGGACAGGCCTTTGCAGGAAATGGACATTGCCGTGCTTGTGAGGCAGAACACCGAGGCACACATCATGCAGCAGGCCCTGTCCGAACTCAAGGTTCCGAGCGTTCTCTACACGACGGACAATCTGTTCGTTTCCCACGAGGCTCTGGAAATGGAGCGAGTCCTTGCAGGTATTGCGCAACCGGACAAAGAAAGGGCCCTCAAGTCATCGCTTACAACAGACATGATCGGTATCAGCGGAGAACACATAGATCGTATCATAGAAAATGAAGGCGAATGGGAGAAATGGCTGGTCAGATTCAGGGAGTATCATACCCTGTGGAACCGGCATGGTTTCATGCGCATGTTCAAGTCCATGGCCCTGGAAGAGAAGGTGCTGCCCCGTTTGATGTCCTTTCCTGATGGAGAGCGACGAAGCACGAACCTGCTGCATCTTTCAGAAGTGCTCCATCAGGCCTCTGTGGAAAAAAAGCTGGGCATGACCGGCCTTTTGAAGTGGCTGTCTGAAAAAAGAAATACGGAAACGCAGACAGCGGAAGAACACCAGCTCCGTCTTGAAAGTGATGAGAATGCAGTGCGGCTTGTGACCATCCACAGAAGCAAGGGCCTGGAGTATCCGGTTGTGTTTTGTCCCTTTGTCTGGGGAGGCTCAAGGAGCCGGGACCGGAACGGCCCATTCATGTTTCATGATGAATCCGAAAACATGAAATTGACCTTTGACATGGGCTCTGAGGCGCTTGACGAGAACCGTGTGCTTGCAGAAAAAGAGATGCTTGCGGAGAATCTGCGCCTCATGTACGTGGCGATGACCCGTGCGAAAAACCGGTGTTATCTTGTCTGGGGTCGTTTCAATAAAGCGGATACGTCAGCCCCTGCTTACCTGCTGCATCCGCCTGACTCGGATGGCATAGATAATATCCTGGACGCCACAAGCGCCCGTTTTAATTCCCTGAGTGACCCAGGCATTTATGCCGAACTTGAAACACTGTGCGGCAAGGCGGAAGGGGCCATCCGACTTTCTGAAATGCCCGAAAAAGCGGGGGTGGATTATTCGCCTCAATCCGGGTTGCAGGCGAAACTGAGGTTCCAGGGGTTTAAAGGGCATATTGACCAGGGCTTCCGCATTTCGAGCTTCTCGTCACTTATATCAAATCAGCCCAACCGTGCAGAGATTGCCGATCATGATGGTGAAATCGGAGCAGACGGTTATGATCAAAGGGCATCTGAGGGGCTGATCGATCTGGAAGAGCCTGCAGGAATTTTTGCTTTTCCAAAGGGTGCAGGGCCGGGAACATTCATGCATGATATTCTGGAACATCTGGATTTTACCCGGAAAGATGATGCTCATATGAAAGAACTGGTGGAGACAAAACTTCTGGAATACGGGTTTGAGACGCTATGGAATCAGACCATTTGCGACATGCTCAGGAATGTTCTTTCAGTTCCTCTGGAACCGGATCAAAAAGACTTCACCTTTTCGGGTATCCCGAACACTGAGCGGCTCAACGAGCTGGGTTTTTATTTTCCGCTTAAATCCATTACGCCCGAAAAGCTGAAACGCCTTTTTGAAAGAATGCCCATTGCTGAAATAAGTTCTGACTTCCCGGAGCGCATGGGGAAGCTGAATTTCTCCCCGGTCAACGGTTTCATGAAAGGATTCATGGACATGGTTTTTCAGTTCCAAAACAGGTTCTATCTCGTTGACTGGAAATCAAATTACCTGGGCAGCCGTGTCGAGGATTACAGCCCCGAGGCGCTTGGCATGGCCATGGAAGAAGACCTCTACATCCTTCAATATCATATCTATACGGTTGCACTGCATCAATATCTGAAGGTGCGGCTGTCTGACTACAGTTATGAAAAACACTTTGGCGGTGTTTACTACATATTTCTGCGCGGCGTAAAACCGGACATGGGGCCGGAATTCGGTGTTTACAGGGACAGACCGTCTGCAGAATTGACAACGGAATTGTGCAGTGGGTTGATTGATATTTAAGAAATTACCACGGAATAACACCCTGATGGAATAGCAACTGCAAAAGCATTCCATTGGGCAGGCGGAGTTTCACTGAGAATGTTCAATAAAAAAGTTCTAAGCCTCCTTCATGAAAAAGGGATCCTATCCTATCTGGATATCCATTTCGCCAGGTTTGCCACAGCGCTTTCTGGAGGGGATGATCCTGCACTGTTTATTGCGTCAGCGCTTGTGAGCAGCTACAGAGGACAGGGCCATATTTGCCTGGATCTTTCCAGTGTGGAAGGAAAGTCCCTGCTCAAGGAAAACAGTGTGACGGGGGCTGTAGTCTGCCCTGAACTGGCGGCGTGGCAAAGCAAACTTGAAAAGAGTTCCGTAGTTGGAAGGCCGGGCCAATACAAACCTTTGATCCTGGATGACAGGTCAAGGCTTTATCTGTACCGCTACTGGGAATACCAGGAAAAACTGTCTGAGCTTTTGAAAAACCGTGTAAATGACGACATCCGGGATGTTGATCTTCCGCTTCTGAAAGAAGGCCTGGCGCGGTTGTTTCCTGAGATCGCGTCAGGAGAAAGCGACTGGCAGAAGGTTGCCGCATTTACTGCACTGAAAAAAAAGTTCTGTGTCATATCCGGTGGACCGGGAACCGGTAAGACCACAACCGTTGCAAAAATCATTGCCCTGATTCTGGAGCAGTCCGGCACAAAAAAGGTCCGGATAGCCCTTGCTGCTCCCACCGGCAAGGCCGCTTCCAGACTGCAGGAGGCGGTGAAGGCTGCAAAAAACAAGCTTAACTGCCCGGACAAGGTCAAGGATGCAATACTGTCAGAGGCATCAACCATACATCGGCTGCTTGGGACGATCCCGAACTCCCCGTATTTCCGTCATAACGCGCGGAACACGCTGCCTGTCAATGTCGTAATAGTTGATGAGGCCTCAATGGTGGACATGGCCCTCATGTCCAAACTTGTTCAGGCACTTCCACAAGAGGCACGTTTGGTGCTTCTGGGGGACAAAGACCAGCTCGCTTCAGTGGAAGCGGGGGCCGTACTTGGCGATATCTGCGATTCAGGGAATAATCACGGATTCTCAAAACGGTTTTTGAGCGATCTAAAAGAGGTAGCAGGATGCGTGGTCGACAGGAAGCCGGAAGAGAACAATAAATCAGGAACCCGGGACTGTATTGTTCAGCTTCACAAGAGCTATCGCTTCGGGAGCGACAGTGGAATCGGTTTGGCAAGTCGTGCAGTAAATGCAGGAGACGGCGATATCTCCCTGGACGTCCTGAAAGAAGACAGATATGAGGATATCACATGGAAAGATTTGCCACAGCCCCATACTTTGCCGGGATCTATTCAAGTCACCGTCCTCAACGGCTTTAAACATTACTTGAATGCCGGCGACCCGTGGGAGGCATTTGATCTGTTTGAGCGTTTTCGCATATTGTGCGCCTTGAGAAAAGGTCCGTACGGCGTGTCTGCATTAAACGTGCTGGTAGAGCAGATTCTCAAAAGCGCGGGACTCATAGACCCGGCAAAAACCTGGTACCCTTACCGGCCTCTGCTCATAACCCGCAATGATTATAATCTGAGACTTTTCAATGGTGATGTGGGGTTGTTACTCCCGGATCCGGAATCGAATAATGATCTGCGCGCATTTTTTCCTGCTGCTGACGGCACTCTGAGAAAACTGCATCCGTTAAGACTGCCTGAACACGAGACCGTATATGCCATGACGGTCCACAAAAGCCAGGGATCTGAGTTCGACAGAGTACTTATGCTCCTGCCGGACAAGGATTATCCGGTATTGACAAGGGAGTTGATATACACGGGTATCACCCGCGCCAGAGAGCACATTGAAATATGGGGAAAAGAGGATGTCTTTCGCACCGCGGTTTCCAGACGCACTGAGAGGACGTCCGGTCTGCGTGATGCGCTTTGGGGAAGGGTAAGACAAACGGAAATTTTCGCCCGCCCCCGCTCATAGTCCGGGATCTTCGACTTGACCTTGACCAAACTGAAACGTTTTGAAACTAGCTCTGAAGTTGTTCTTTTTCTTAATTCAACATTTAAAGTCAACTACCACCCCTCGAAGGGGTGGCTTGAAATTGACCCTAAAAGGGTCTCTATCTAAATATTATTCACCACAGAGGCCCAGAGAACACAGAGAGAATCTTTTTGTTGTTTGTCGGGAGCCCCGCATCGTTGTGCGGGACAGGCCTCTGACAAACAAAAAACAATCAGTAGCTCGTTCACTGTTGATTCTACCGGCTACTGGTATGAGTTGTTTATAGAGAATCGGCATCTCCCGATTCTCTATAATATCAGTCCACTCTGCGAACTCTGCGACTCTAGCGTAGCCCCGCACAGTGAACGGGATCTACGACGGGCGGTGAAAAACATGCTCTCACTTACCCGCATAGCAAATCTGGGACCACCTGCAAAGCAGATGGTTTAATTCGGTTAATCAATATCTAGTGTAAACCCTCAGAAAAAAGATCACTATCCGGATTTTGCACGTTGTTATTTTCGCTTACGTTCTTTTTCCAGCTTTTCCTTAGCCATGAGCGCCGCTCCCAGAGCGCCACCCAGTTGTGGATCTTCAGGCAAATGCCTTATCGCCCCTAATCCTTCTTCCAAAAATTTTACCACTCCGGCATTTTTTGATACGCCCCCGGCAATGGTGAAATCCTGTTTAAGACCGACCTTATTTACCATGGACACCAGCCGGCCGGCAATGGCTTTATGAATCCCGGCAACAATATCTGCGATATCCACACCGTCGGCCAAAAGAGATACCACTTCGGATTCTGCAAAGACGCTGCACTGGGTACTGATCAAAGCAGGGTTATCGGACTTGAGTGATATGGGGCCAAGTTCTTCCAGTTCCAGTTTCAGTGCCCTTGCCACGCCCTCAAGAAATCTCCCGGTCCCGGCTGCGCACTTGTCATTCATGGCAAAGTCCGCCACATACCCGTCGGAATCCAATGAAATCACCTTACAGTCCTGACCGCCGATATCAACTATCGTTCTTATGGACGGAACCTGCCAGTAGGCGCCCACCCCATGGCAGGTGATTTCAGAGACATTGTCATTGGCAAATGGAATCTTTGTCCTTCCATAGCCGGTGCCTACAACATACTGAATATCTTCCATTATAAGACCGGTTTTAGACAGGGCCTGGTTAATGGCATTCATGGCCGTGTCCTCAGGCCTGATTTCGACCGGAATGATACTGGTAGACAGAATTTTTTCATCGTTTAAAATAACGGCCTTTCCTGTCAAGGACCCCACATCGCATCCTGCCACAATCATTAGATTATCCCCCCTGTTTTTTCTGTAACATCATCGTAAAGTACTCTCCAAGCTGTGCTTTGACGGCATCGGACGATGCAATCCTGTCATCAAAAAGATCCAATTCAATATTGCAGATAGGAACCCCCGTCTCTTCCTGAACCTTGTCCTTCACCAGTTTGGCTACAGCCCAGCTGGACTTACAGGCAACATTGCCTCCGAAAATGGCTGCATCTGCCTTATAACGCTTTAAAAGCCCACATGAATTATTTAAATAGTTCTCCCACGGACCTCCGCACTCTCTGGTCATGGGCATCAAAACCAATTTCTGTGCCAACCCGTTCAGTATAGGGTCAATATCTGAAATATCTTCAACCGGCTCATTAATAAAGTTGTTGTTCATTTGAGATACCAACACGGCGCCATGTTCTTGTTCAGACCAGTCATAGAGACCGTAGTCAAATACAGGAGCGCCATAGATCCATACCACCCTCAATTTTTCCTGCTCCCGCGTCATATAGCCCTCGCCCCTTTCCACCATACCCTTTATTAGATCATATCTCTTTGTGAAATACTCTGCCACCTGGGGGGTCCCAACCATGTTCAGAAGCAAACCAACTTCTCCCATGACTTCCATGCTTGAATACGGAGACGGCACCGCTTCTCTCAATTCGTTGAGCTTTAAGACATGTTCATGGGTGATATTTGAATACTCCATAACCTGTCTGAGCCTATCCAAATCCAGTTTGCGACCTGTTATTTCTTCCAACAGAGATATCAATTTCTTGTATTCATTCGCCACATAGGGAATACTTTTTTCCGAGGTGATATAGGGCATATCAACCATGAAATAAGGAAAATTAAAGTACTCGGAAAAAACCGGATAAGTAGCCAGATTCGAATCGCAAGGATTTGCCGGATGAATCATGACGTCCGGTGGAGATATGTCACCCGCTAACATGGAACCGAGCAGAATCGTGTTGTTCGAGCACAAATACTCAGGCACCTTTTCTGAAGCAAGGTCATTATATCTGTATGCTAATCCAATCGAAGCGGCGGCGGCGGCGATGGTATCCGTCCCCATGGGCACGATATCCATCGCAAAAAACAGTTCCGTAGGAATTCCGAAATTGGTCCAGGCTACGGTTTTCCCGTTTTGGTAAGCGTTGTATACCTTTCGCCAATGGCCCGTTATCAGATTAAGTATGTCGGTTGAGGGCAATTTAACTCCCTCATCAGAAGGCTCTTTTCCTGCCATTGCGTCCAGAGCAAATTCCATCCCCTCCACAATTGTCTTTACCAGACTGTTTTTCTCATCCATCACAATTACCTCCCGATCCTTTCCAAAAAGGCCTGGGCCCTTGTTTTGAGTTGTCCGGTTGCCCCCAAAATATACTCCCTTTCAAGCTCCAATAGAGGAATATTGGCT
>JAFDJF010000814.1 GCA_019307645.1 Deltaproteobacteria bacterium | reverse complement strand
AACCCCGTCACCCACAACAATTCGTCTGGCCGAAGTTTTGAACAGAACCTGCCCATTCCTGCCGGCAATTGCCTTTGCCAGATCCTGCATCGGTTTTATTGCCCCGTCAACAGGGATTCCTGCAAAAGGTTCGGAGGACTCAACTCCGCGGTTTGATATCTTGAAAAACATAAAGAGCTCGGAAGCACTGGCCTCGTTGATATTGGTGCCAATGGTGCCGGCAATGAAGGGTTGCAGTCTTGCCAGAGTTTCTGCGTTGTGAGTGGATTGGCGGAACCAGTCTTCAACAGAGATGTTATCAACGGGTTCCTGCCATGTTACTGCCCGCTCAATGGTCGTTTTTATTATATTGGGGTCATCTTCCGTATCCAGAATAAGATCGAATAATTCGTCTGAGCCGTCACCTTTGACTATATAATCATGGCCTTTCACGCGGATGCCGCTGAATAGCGTTTTCGGGTATCTCAAATCAAGCGTCACGCCAACCTGTTTGCAGATATCCTCCAGGGGATTTCTGAGGAGCATCTGAACGCCCAGGTCGAGGCGATAGCCATTTTTCATCCTGGTAGAGCAGCGGCCGCCCGGAGTAGACAACCGTTCAACAACGACAACACGATAATCCTTGTCCGCCAGAAGCGCACCTGTACACAGGCCGCCAATACCGGAGCCGATGATCACGACGTCGCAATTCATTTCTTTCATAGAAAAATCCTAATTTTTAAGGGTTCGCGCAAAGCAAAAGACGCAGTAATAGTGGACTATTTCAAGATTTTTGCTCTTCAAAATCTGCCAAAAATGGCCTGAAGATGAGATGCCAAAATGTGAAGTTATTTTTGCGCGAGCCCTAAGTACGGCTCCCATTCGACTTCGATCCCTAATCCCTAATCACTGATCACTGATTGCTGACCACTGTTTTTCACCCGCCGCAATCCGGTGTTGTCTGTCGTCCGTCCTCTGACGTCTGATCATGTCTTCTTCTCATGACACTCACTGCATTTTAAAGGGGCCTTGGTTTCGGGATTTTTGGTCTTTATCTTCTTGTGACATCCCCGGCAATTATTATGAAATGCCAGCTTGAGGTTCTTTTTCTGAACATCAGGGGGCAGCTTCCTTTCTCCCTTCACCGTCAGTTCATCGTGACATGTTTCACACTTAGCTGCAGGCATGCTTTCATCCCAGACATTTTTCCCGTCTTTATATATATGGTGGCATTCACGACAACTGATTTTGTGGGTTTTGATATGGTTTTCGTGTGTTAGTTTCACAGCACTCCTTGTGTGCGTTTCCCACAGTTGTGATAACAGAACGATCTCTTTTGGCAGGATATCATCTGCTGAACCCGAATCAGGCGCTTCTGTCATTGTGGCCGTGCTTTCCTTCGCTGTTTCAGGTGAGGGCGCTTTTTCCGCCTCTGTTTTGGCTGCATCGACTGCTGGAACCGGTTCCTTCGAACCCGCGTCAGGAGTTTGGGACACAGGGCGATTGTTTACCAGTTGTTCTTTTTCCTCTTCTGATGAACAACCTGCACAGCAGATTAAAAAAGCCGTAACTATTGAGAGCAACAACATTAACCGGACAGAGTGTTTAGGCATTTTCTTTTACCTCCATTATTGATGGATATACAGGGATCCATGGCATTGGAAACAAGATATGAAAACACAATTACTGGTGATTTGAAGTAGGAGGGGTGCGATCAAACTGTATTATTCTACCGGGACCTTTTTGAAACTGCATACTGCCTTTATTCCAGGCAGTTTTATATGAATGGTTTCATCCTTGATCTTTCCGATAATAATTCCGCCTGATTTGGTGCTGAGCCAGATCTCGCCGTTTTTAATGTCCCACCTGAAAGAGACCTCGTCGTCAGGAACTCTCCAGACCGCAAGCCCCTTTTCCATCAGTTCTATCTGGCTGTTGCAGTATTTCTGAGATGTTCCACCCTCGGCCTTGTATATGCCCTCGTATATGTCTTTTGGAGCGCACGAAAAGGTCAATACAAGCAGAAGCATAAGACATGCAAGAGCAAACAGTGATGATTTCGAATCAGTCATTTTTTCCCTGAATGTCAGGCTTGGTGTCCCGCCATGATGAATAGACTTTGCATCTTCCTCCCATGGAATATCACATG
>JAFDJF010000319.1 GCA_019307645.1 Deltaproteobacteria bacterium | reverse complement strand
CATGGCCCTGAACTGGCATGGCCAACACCACGATTTGCTTCATTGTTTATGATTCGCTGGGCAACCTCACCAATACGGCTGAGGCCCGAAGACATGAAGATGTTGCCTGCCAGTGCACCGCCTGACGGATTTACAGAAACATCATCCCCAAGGTTTAATGCGTTTTTCAGAATGATCTCCTGGTGGCTGAACGGTGCATGCAGTTCAGCAATATCAATGGGTCCGTTAAGAACGCCGGCTGCTTCTCCTGCAAGGGTGGTCGATGAAGACGTTGTCAGGTCACGACACCCCAGATGATGGGCATCGATACGGTCCTGGATGCCACGGATAAATGCCGGGCGGTTGCATTTTTTTCTTGCCACCTCTTCTGATGCAAGCACGACGGCTGACGCCCCGTCACATATGGGGGGGCAGTCATGCTTGCGCAGAGGAGAGACAAAGGTGGGTTCTGCCAGAAGGGCTTCCACATCCACATCGCCCTTTAACTGGGCGCTGGGCATATTCCTGGCATTTGCCCTGCTCCGGGCCACAACCTCGGCCATGTCCCTTTCAGTACACACGCCCTGATCGATCATAACCCTGGCCTGTAATGCCGCGACACTTATGGAATCCGGCCAAAGCGGGGTCAGGTAATAAGGATCAAGCATGATGGCTGTTATGTCCGGCAGTTCGGCCTGAGATGACTTGCCGAATCCGTAAACAAGCGCAACGTCTGCATGACCGCACTGGATCTTGAGCCACGCCTCATACAAGGCCCAGGCAGCGTCCGTTTCCACATGGGATTCCTGGATCGGTGGCACCGCACCCAACGGATCGACTCCGGCCACAAAAGAAAAGGCCGCGCCGGTGAGGTAGTCGCAACTGCCTGAGCAGCTAAAATCAATCTCATCCTTGGTGACCCCTGCTTTTTCTTTGGCCGCTGTAATTGCGGGAAGGATGAGCTCGACTTCGTTACGCTCTTCTGCGTCGCGCATACAAAACTCTGAATAAGAAATGATGGCTACATTACGCATTGTTTTTTTCCTTTTTTTGGATTGTTTCGTAAAAAGTCGTCATTCCGGTGAAAACAGGAGTCCAGACACTATTTAACCAATTGAAAAGACTGGATTCCGGCCTTCGCCGGAATGACAAAAAATGATGTTTTCCAACTTTTTACGAGTTCATCTTTTTTAATCATTTGTTTTTTCAATGGGCCTGAACCAGGCAATGTTCTCAAAGGAATATTCCCATTCCTCTTCGGGCTTCCATACCGCCTCCACCCGCATGCCGATATGCACCTTGTCAAGATCAACCTCGCTTATTAGATGCATACAGGCAATATCCGCACCGTCCAGAATGATATTTGCCGAAATAATCGGGGGCTCAATGGGGCTGCCGGGAATGGGAAGATGGACGATGGTAAAGGATTCAATCACACCGATGGGCGGCAGTTCGACTTCTTCTTTCGTGACAACACCGCATTTTGCGCAACAACCGCGAGGCGGTATATAAACATTTGAGCAGGAAGGACAACGCTGTCCGACAATCTTGCCCTCCTTCATCTTCATTAGAAACCGTGCTGTAGTAGATCCTGCGGTGTATTTGTACTTGAAGCTGATGGGCACCTCTATGCCGGTTATCATTTCTTTTTCACTCATAATTTATTCTCCTAGGGGTTTGAACGAGCCCTAAACCGGTTCAAAGCACTCAATATCCGTGATACTTCCTTTGGTTTCCCTGGCCCAGCGCACTTTCACCCTCATGCCGGTTGACATTGATGATTCATCAGTCGCATCAACCATATGAAGCAAAGGTGTGTCGGCTCCGTCCAGCAGTATCAGCGCAAATGCAAAAGGTTTCTTAAACAGATGTTTTTCCCGCGGTTCTTTAACCCAGCACCATGATTGCACCATACCGGTCTGTTCGACCTCAACAAACTTGTCAAGGGCAGCAAATGTTTCTGGATCATATTCCAGTGGCGGCATCAGAACCTTGCCGTCACTTCCGGCGATGCCGAAAATTTTACGGTCCCGCAGTTCGGTGAGGAATCGGCCCACAATCGGCCCGGTCGAACGTGTGAAAGTGAAACTGCTTTCAAACTCACTCTTAAACATCTTAGAACTGTCCTGAGTCATTGGAAGCTCTCCTATGGTTTTTCTGATTATTGTACCCCAATTGAGCGTCAAGGCTCAATCGGAAAGGTGTCCTGTACCCCGTCAGCGCTCTGACGAGCTACGCCGTGGCTAGCAGGTTTCATGGGTCAGTTCTGGAAGCACTGATTGAAGAATTTGAACAAACAAGTTTGAACGTTAGGGTTTAATTAAACGTGATACATAGCACAATATAGTTCTCTATATCGTATTCTATAAAGCAACTCCTAACATCGTGCTTTAATTTTGTCAACACATTTGGCCAGGAGGCCATCACTGAACTTCTTTCCACCAGGCAGAATGCCGGAAAGGTTGTCCTGCAACGATAACCTCCCCGACACGGGGAGTAAGCATCTCAACCCTTCTTTGTTTAGCAGTGGCAATAGCGCGTTCGATGGGTTCATACCAGTCATGAATTCCCAACTTAAAGGTTCCCCAATGAAGCGGTAACATCCGGCGTCCCCTGACAGCAAGGTTTGCTTCTATCGCTGATTCAGGGTTCATGTGGATATCAAGCCAGGGAGATGCCGGGCCATAAGACCCAATTTTGATTAAGGTCAGATCAAAAGGACCAAACTGCTCACCGATCTTTCGGAAGTGATCGGTAAATCCCGTATCACCGCTATAGAAAACGCGGTGTTTTGGTCCGACAATAGTCCAGGAGGACCAAAATGTCTTATTTGTATCAATCAGCTTTCTGCCGGAATAGTGTATGGCAGGGGTGCAGAAGATGTTAAGTTCCCCCATTTTTCCTGACTCCCACCACCCAAGTTCAACAATTTGCCGTTCCGATATATCCCAGGCTTCAAGATGTGCACCAACACCGAGAGGGACAAAAAAGACCGTACCGCTTCCGGCCAGGTGCCGGGTAGTCGTCATTTCGAGGTGGTCATAGTGATCATGAGAAATCATAACCGCATCGATCTTTGGCAGATCAGCCAGCGCAATCGGAGGCGGGTGAAATCGTTTCGGGCCAATGGAAAAAGGAGAGGCAAATTCAGAGAATACCGGATCGACAAGAAGACGAACTTCGTCGATTTCAATTAATACGCTAGCATGTCCGAGCCAAATTGCCCGTAAGCCCGGTGGCGGTGGTGTATTGAGGGATTTTGTCTGAACAGGTATTACCGGGATTGCCGATGTCGGTTTACGTTTTTGATCGCCGAAACACCAGTCATATGCCGTCGTCCAAAGGGTTCCAAAATCTACGGGTTTTTCAGGCACCGGATTTATGAACCTGCCATCCCGGTAATGAGGACAAGCCTGCATGCGCTCAAGCCTTTTTCCAGAAGCATTTCCTCCAAAAGAAGGGAAACTGTTTAGCACAATTGCCGCGGCAATGACAACGATTGCCAGGGTAATAAGCAGCCATGCAAATATTTTAGTTTTCTTTTTTCTGTTAATCATAAAAATTGCAGGCTTTTGTGTCCCGCTTTTCCGAGCTTTTTTTTCTTTGTTTCAATTAACTCACAGACCTTTTCGATTTCCGGCAGATCCGTGCTCACCTTTCTCCCCTCAAGGCTGTCCATGAAAATATCATTGTTCATGGGAATTCTGGCCACAACTTTTTCCTGATCGATATTTTTGTTCATGGACGCTTCAACCCTCTCGTCAACCTTGTTCATTACAAATGAAATTTCCTTGCCGGCCTTCCGGGCCAGATTCTCCATTTTTTTTGCCAGCATAAAGGATTCAAATGTGGGATCCACCACACCCAGAATCATATCGCACGCAGCATCGATCCCGCGCCCGAAATGCTCGATTCCGGCTTCAGCATCAATGATAACAATTTCTTTTTCGTCAATAACGAGTTTTGATAAAATCGTCTTTGAAAGCGAGCCGATCGGGCAGGCACACCCTTCACCGGGGTCGTGGATTTTTCCAACAGCCAGAAGCCTGATTCCATCTACATTCGTGATGCATTCTTTTGGGATTTCATCGATCTTCGTATTTTGAGCAAAAATTACATCAGTGTTTCCTTTTGGGAATGAGCTGTTCATCTTTTCCCTGAATCCCTTTTTGCCGCCAAGACTGTCCATAAAAATAACAGGCTCTTCTCCTCCCAGCAGGCGGTGAAGGCCTACATTGGATTCATCCCCGTCAACAAGTAGAATACCGTAACCCCGAGCACTTAAAGCCCTGGCCAATAGAGTGGATATTGTGCTTTTCCCGCTTCCCCCTTTGCCGCAGATCATAATTTTCATATTTCTCTCCTCCAGTTGTCAGTTTGCTGAACCCGTGCAGGGATTATATTGACTAAACTGCAGAATTTCAACGT
>JAFDJF010000318.1 GCA_019307645.1 Deltaproteobacteria bacterium | reverse complement strand
GTAAGCGGTTTGCCTTCCGCGGGCAACGCATGCCAGAGGAAATACGGACCCCGCATCACAGGTTCCAGCCCATTGATACACCGGGACACTGTGCAAACCATGTCGTATTCTATGAAAAAGAAAAAGGCTGGCTGTTCACCGGAGATGTCTTTATTAGCATCAAACAGCACGTGGCTTTCAGGGAAGAAAACCTCGGGCAAATGATTGAAAGCCTGAAAAAACTGTTGAAACTGGAGTTTAACACAATCTTTTGCGCCCATTCCGGTGTGCTCACCGATGGATACCGGTTGTTGGAAGAGAAACTGACGTTTCTGGTTGAGTTGCAGGATAAAGTGCGGGCTCTGGAGGCAGAGGGAATGAGCCCGCGAATGATTGACAGAAAGCTATTTCCCACCAAGCATCCGATTACCGATGTGTCAGAGGGTGAGGGCAGTTCGTATAATATGGTCAGGACGCTATGACAAGAATCCCCTCTGACGGACTATTGGTCTTGTCAGTAGCCAGTAGTCGTTTATGCATTCCCACGCGGGAGCGTGGGAACGAAGGGAAACTTGAAAGGATCATCCATCATAATATTCTGAAGCTGACAGGAGAAGAATAACATGCGGTTTTCTGTGGAAAAGCCCTTTAATGACCTTCCGTTGCTCCCGCCAAAGGCTGAAGTCGAAACGAAAGAGATCCTAAAAAAGGCGATATCAGCAGGCAGGGCATTGGCGGAGCTGAAAGGCTTGGGTGAGACCATCCCCAATCAAACCATCCTGGTAAACTCCATTATCCTTCAGGAAGCAAAAACCAGTTCTGAAATAGAAAACATCATTACAACCCATGATGCCCTCTTTAAGGCCTTTAGTGCCCAAACGAGTCAAATTGATCCTGCCACAAAAGAAGTGTTGCGATATCGTGAAGCCCTCTGGGAAGGGTTTAGCGAGTTAAAAAAACGACCCTTTCTTATCACCAACCTTTTCATCCGGATTGTCCGGATCATCCGGGCAAATCAGGCGGGTATCCGCAATACACCCGGCACCAAGATCGCCAATGGGGCGACAGGTGAAGTGGTCTTCACACCTCCCGAAGGGGAAGGCGTCATTCGGGACAAGCTTAAAAACCTGGAAGAATTTATCCATGCAGAGGATGCAATTGATCCGCTGATTAAACTTGCCCTGATTCATTATCAATTTGAGACCATTCACCCTTTTTCGAATGGAAACGGACGAACCGAACGTATTGTAAACATTCTTTATCTCACCCGAATGAACCTCATAGAACTGCCGGTCCTTTATCTGAGTAAATATATCATTGAACAAAAATCAGATTATTACCGTTTGTTGCGCAGGGTTACCGAGCACGGGGAATGGGAACCTTGGATTTTATATGTGCTTGATGCCGTGGAACAGACCGCCCTGTACACAAGGGATAAAATACTGGCCATTCGAGATTTCATGGCCGAGACCCTGGAATTTGCCAGGGCAAACCTGCCTTCCCGGGCCTATTCTAAGGAATTGATTGAACTCCTTTTTCACCAGCCCTATACCAAAGCACAGTTTTTGGTGGATGCAGGGATCGCTGAAAGAAAGACAGCCGCTAGCTATTTGAAAGAACTTGAAAAAATAGGTGTTCTTAAGGCCCAGAAGATGGGAAGAGAAAACCTTTATTTGAACAAAGACTTATTTGAGGTCCTTTCAAAATAACGTGTCCATGCTATGGACATGTCATTAAAACGTGTACGTATATAGTGATTTCGTGGACACGTTTTGGCCATATGGGTACGGCTTGGACATGAATTCCGAAGGTGTGTTTCAGTTTTGGAAGGACACTAGGGGCTAGGAACGAGGAAGTATCCTTAAATAAAATGAGTTCTATGCTTGATGGTCTCGTAAAAAGTCGGCATTTGAAAAATTGACCACAATATAATGTAGTCGGTTTATAGCTCGACCACACCATATTGTGGTTGAAAATTCTCTGGCTGACTTTTTACGAGTTCGTCAACACTTAGGGCTCGCGCAAAAATAACATTTTTGCGCGAACCCTTACTTCAGTGATGTGAAGCTCTGACCGGTTCACTTTAACGCGGGAGATTTTTTGTGACGCTTACAAAAACTTGCATGGTTGAGAATATTTGCGAAAGAACCGGCTTCAGCAAAAAGCGATCTGCCAAAGTTCTTGAAACACTTCTGGAAACAATGAAGCAAACGCTTGAGTCCGGAGATGAGATTCTCATCAGGAGGTTCGGAAAGTTCTCTGTAAGAGACAACAACGGACGCAAAGGCAGAAATTCCTCAATCAGTAAAGAGTTAACTTTAGAAGCTTTGCGAGTGGTCACTTTCAGAAGTTCTTCAGTGTTGATAAAAAGGATTAACGAAGAGGGGCCGGATTGATCTCCTGTTCCTTGTCCCCCCCTCCGAAAGCCGGTCTTGGATTCCGGGTTATTCGGGTCTGTTCCGGTTAGGGCCGTGGAAAAAATACTTTATCGATTGACAGTCGTTCTTTAGAGACCTTTAATTTCCCATAGTTGTGTTCAACCTCCGTAACTTCTCAATAAATCCGGACCGAACCGGATTTATTGCGAAGTTATCAACCTCCTGAATAAATCCAAAAAATTTAATTGCAAAGGATGTGCGTAATATGAACTTTTTGGATTGGACGACTATCGCTGTTTACCTGGGAGGAATGATTCTTCTCAGCATCTATTTGGGGCGCGGTCAGGAGGATGAGGCGGATTACTATGTTGGCGGTCGAAACCTGCCCTGGTGGGCTGTAGGCATCTCAACGATGGCCACACAGACATCGGCAATCAGCTTTATATCCGTTCCTGCGTTTGTGGCTTTGCGGGAAGGAGGCGGGCTCACATGGCTGCAATATGAGTTAGCTGTACCGCTGGCAGTAATTTTTGTCATGATTTTTCTTATCCCATTCTTCCGACGACTCAAGTTGATCTCTGTGTATGAGTATTTGGAACTCCGATTTGGACCGGGTACGCGGACCCTCCTGGCGGGGGTTTTTCTGTTGAGTCGGGGACTTGCTGCAGGCGTGGGAATATACGCCTCGGCTATTGTGCTGGCCGTTTGCCTGCAGACCGAGCTGTGGCAAATGATCCTGCTCATCGGCATTGTTACGCTGATTTACGACACGATCGGAGGAATGAAAGCAGTTGTCTACAGCGATGTCATTCAAATGGTTATTCTGGTCGTAGGAATCATTCTGTGTGTTGGCTATGCTCTTTCCGAGGTCGGCGGTTGGGATATTGCCATGTCGGCGCATGACCCTGCGCGTTTTAAAGCACTCGACTTCAGCACCGGATGGCGCGATGGTGGAAAATTCCCCATGTGGGGATTTTTGATCGGGGGTTTCTTCCTCTATGCCTCCTACTACGGCTGTGACCAGTCTCAGGTCCAACGCGAACTGTCGGCGCCAACTGCAGAAGACACCAAGCTTTCTCTAGCCTTCAATGGTTTTGCACGCCTGCCTCTGACATTGGCCTATGTGCTTCTGGGGCTTACAGTCGGTGCTGTTTTTGTCATGCGTCCAGAGGCCATGGCCTTGATCCCTGAAGGTAATCCCGACTATATGGTGCCGACATTTGTGCTGGAGTATCTACCGCATGGAATAAAAGCGCTGATATTCGCTGCCATCCTTGCAGCCTCGATGTCCAGTCTGGACTCCTCCCTTAATTCGCTGAGCGCCTCGACCATGCGTGACTTCATAGAACGCTATATGCCGCCAAAAAATTTGCGGCATCACCTGCGCTTGGCCAAGATGACGACTGTGACCTGGGGTATTCTAATTATTATCTTCGCATTCATGTTGGGCGGTGAAGAAACGGTCGTCGAGCGCATCAACAAGGTAGGTTCGGCCTTCTATGGCCCCATATTGGCTGCTTTTGCCACGGGTGTGACAATCAGTCGCGTCTCGGGGACCGGCATGGTAACCGGCGTCCTCGCGGGTGTCGTCTTAAACCTTGTACTGTGGCTGGGATTTGCCGATATTTTCTGGATGTGGTGGAACCTCACTGGCTGTGTCGTGGCAATGCTTGTCGCTTTGGGTGTCAGCCTGGTAAAGCCCCAAAAGGAGCAAAATCGCGGCTCGGGGCTTTTGGTCCTATGGGACACTGATGTATGGGAAGAAGAACGTCGGTGGCTGCCAGTCTATGGGGGATTGATCGTCTTTTTCATTGGTATGGTTGTTTTGTGTGCCTGGCTTCCAGGCTTCTTAACACCCGGCTGATTGGACCCCTGAACTTGATTCATTCGGCTTTTGAAACCTGGTCCTCAGGGCCAGTCGAAGATCCCGCTATTCGGGGGTCAAAGAGTAATGGCTCTGCCGTGTTGATAGGGACTAATTGATAATAGTGATCTAAAGTGAACTAAAGTGCCTAAAGTGATCTAAAGTTGAGGAGTGCGCTTAACGCGCAGTCATTTGTAAGAG
>JAFDJF010000813.1 GCA_019307645.1 Deltaproteobacteria bacterium | reverse complement strand
GCTTGCAAAAGCAGACGAGGATTTCGAGTTTGCTGTTTCAGTTATAAAAGATAGCAAGTTCTATGCTCAAATTTGTTTTCATTTTCATCAGGCTGCTGAGAAGTATTTAAAGTCACTCATAATTGCCTGGGAATTTGAATTCAAGAAAATTCATGATTTGCCGGTGCTCTTGAAAACGTGCCTACCCAAAGACGATAGCCTTCACATACTCCTGGATGATTGTAAGTTTCTAAATCGATTCTATATTGATACGCGATATCCGGTCCATTGGCCGACTCATTATACCAAAGAAGAAGCTCTTAAAGCAAAAATCTCTGCAGAGCAAATCCGAGATGTGGTAAAGGAGACCCTCAAATAGAATTCTCTTTTCCCCCTTCCACGCCCTCTCTGGTAAAAACAGCGTAACCCGTGAAATCCGTGCCAAAAATTTGGAAGCTTTTTGAATATGAGAAGTTATAGCGCAATTAGAAGGGCGCACGCACGGTTTGATGAGGGAGGGCTGGCAAAGGATTCTATGGATTGGCTATTGAGGCACCGCCAAACGAAAGGGGCGGAAACAGATAGGCCGATTCCTACGGAGACTGGAGCTTGCCCTCTACTCTACCGCTTTTCTCACGTGTGGAAGGAGTTAATAAAATGAAAACTATAAAATATGTGGTTTATAGGGAAGGCAAATATTATGTATCACAATGTCTGAATGTTGATTTGTCGAGTTTTGGAAAGACTATTGATGAGGCCATAACGGCTTTAAAGGAAGCGGTATGTCTTTATTTTGAGGATGAACAGGATAATAGTGAATTTCAAGTAATTGGAGAAACACTTTTAGGGGAAGACGTAATCAATGCATAGGTTGCTGTCATCAAAAGAAATAATACGGACATTAAAAGAACATGGATTCACTTTTATTTCGCAGAAAGGTAGCCATAAGAAATTTAAAAAGGGAAAAAACATTGTAATTTGTAATTGTTCCTGACCCTAAAAAAGAGATTCCTCGGGGTACCTTTTCATCGATATTGAGGCAATCAGGTATTGATAAAGAAGAGTTTAAACAATCTAATTAGCTGTTATCATGTTAAAACGAATGCCTGTGTATGTGCAATATGCGATACGTGAAGCGATCGTGCACGGAGGACCAGAGCGAAAGAGCTGAACAACATGAAAGCGTGTCGGAGCGAAGCGTAGATCCCGTGTGAAGCGAAGAGGATGCGGGAAACCTAACAACCAGTTACTTTAGTATGTTAGACAGGATTACAGATATGCTTTGGCTGTCAGATGCGCACTACCGCGCTTCGCTTGCTTTCCTGCGTCGAACCGCCCCACCAGATCCTACTAAAGCAAATGGCAGAAGAGATGGCTGAGGTCCGTCCCGCAGTTATTTCACCAAAACTCCGTGCCTTTGCGTCTCCGTGTGAGCCATATTTTTTATTGTTACAGAACCAACCAAAACTCTGTGAGAGACTAAAGTACTTCAAGGAAAATAAAGAAACTTAATTTCTTACCAGCGCTTTTCACAATTTCCCATTAGATTGACAGCAAAACAATAATGGGGGATACTTGTATAGTCGAGAACTATAGATTTTTTGGTGGGGGTGAAAAAATGTTAAGAAAGCCATTATTTGTACGCGCAGAATGGGACGAGGAAGCGCGTGTGTGGGTTGCGACCAGCGAGGATGTCCCGGGATTGGTCACAGAAGAAGACACGTTAGAAGGGCTTGTTGAGAAATTGAAAATAATAATTCCTGAGCTTCTTGATGCCAATGGGGTTGAACAGGAATATGAAGTGCCTTTCGAAGTAATAACCAGACGATTTGAAATTGCCCAAAGAAAGGGTGTCAATGTCTGATTTTTCAAGGGAACTGAAACAGTATTTACGAAAAAAAGGATGCAGTTTTGAGCGCCAGGGAAAGGGTGACCATGAAATCTGGTTCAGCCCTATAACCAGCATAAGGTTTGTTGTAGACAACCGAATCAAATCCCGCCACACTGCCAATGCCGTTTTAAAACAGGCAGGTCTGCCCAAAAAGTTTTGATTCCTTATAAATTCTCATGGGCTTTTAAGCGCTCATTTCAAATCAGTTTTTCCTGTGATCCCTGCCTGCCCTGTGAAATGCGGAGCCTATTTAACTGGGGTGACTCTGTGAGAGACTAAAGTACTTCAAGGAAGATAAAGAAACTTAATTTCTTACCAGCGTCCCGTCTTTCGCACTGCATTGACTGTCTAAATACTAATGCACCTATTAAGAATTGAAAAAAACAGCGTAACCTGTGAAATCCGTGTCAAAAATTTGGAAGCTTTTTGAATATTAGGAGTTATAGCGCAATTAGCCCTACAACGTTACTTAGAAATAAAATTACTTGA
>JAFDJF010000011.1 GCA_019307645.1 Deltaproteobacteria bacterium | reverse complement strand
CGAGGGTTCGGGAAGGAGCTGCATCATAATGCTGAAGAGGTCATCGAGTTTGTGACACGGGTATGGGATACCTCTTTCATTGACATCTGTTATGTGGCGGTGTGAAAGTGCCGAAAACCATATCTCTGCCTCCAATTCTTCGGCAATCTCTTTGAAATTTTCAAATATCGTCTTCTCAACATTTTCAAAATCAAGGCCATCCACAATAAGCGCATTCGGGATGAACGCGAGTTCATTTTTAAGGTTTTTGAGGCTGGCCCGGAGGCGATCTATTTCAAAGCTCCTGTTCAGATAAGCAAGAATCATTCTGTCTTTATCAATGCGAGTCCGGTATTCGTGATCATCGGCGACATTCAGAGATTTCAAGAGATCAGAGTACATGACATTGTAATAGGACATGATTTTATCCGGGCTTTCTTCAAGGGAGACGTGAACCAGCTTTTTCTGCCGAAAGATGTTGTCAAATGCGATATGAATCAGGCATGCGGTCTTGCCGGCCCCTGCACGGGCTATCAGGACTCCCAGGTTCCCCGGGCCTAACCCCTTCCGGGAGGATTTATCAAGGACCTTCAATGGACTGACTGAAATAAATTCTTTCATGATTTTTTCCCTCCCTTGGATTTTTCCCTAATTCGTAGTTTTATCTCTTCTGCCAGGGCATCAGGGACCTTGGCATATTTTGCAAATTCCATTGTGAACTCTGCTTTCCCCTGTGTCAGGGACCTGAGAGTCGTCGCATAGCCGAACATCTCACCCAATGGAACTTCTGCTTCTATGGTTGTAAATACACCGTCTTCTGCAGAACTTGTGATAATACCCCTTCGCTGATTGATTGAAGACATTATATTGCCCTGAAATTCTGAAGGTCCTTCAACGGATAGCTTCATTATGGGTTCAAGGATTATCGGGGTCGCTTTGAGATAGGCCTGCTTGAAGGCTCCGACTGCGGCGATGAGAAAGGCCCTCTCCGAAGAGTCTACACTATGGGCTTTTCCATCGTTGACCGTCACCTTCATACCGATCACAGGGGCTCCGATAACCTGACCCTTATCAAGGCAGGATTGAAAGCCTTTATCTACAGCCGGCAGAAATTCGGTGGGTATTGCCCCTCCCTTTACAACGCTTTCAAAATCATATTCCCCGCTTTCAGAAGGTTCGATAAAGCCTGCAACACGTCCGAACTGGCCTGACCCACCTGTCTGCTTCTTGTGTGTATAATCAAATGGGGCTTTTCGGGTGATTGCCTCGCGGTATGCGACCTGCGGAACGCCAGTGACTACATTCGAGTCGAACTCACGTTTCATCCTCTCAACGTAGACCTCTAGGTGGAGTTCCCCCATCCCGGAAATAATGGTATCATGTGACTCTTTATCCACGTATGACCTGAATGTGGGATCTTCCCGTGTAAACCGGTTTAATGCTTTAGACATGTTCGTTTGAGATTTTTTATCGGCAGGGGTGACGGTTAACGAAATAACGGGTTCGGGTACAAACATGGAAGACATGCTATACCTCAGGGTTCCGTCTGTGAAGGTGTCTCCTGAATGGCAATCCACACCAAAGAGCGCTACGATATCTCCTGGAAAGGCTTCGGATATGTCTTCCATTTCATCCGCATGCATCCGGATGAGCCTTCCAACCTTGATTTTTTTCCGGGTTCGGCTGATAACCAGAGCATCACCTTTGGTGATGGAGCCCTGATAGATCCTGAGGTATGTCAACTGTCCGTAAGGTGTGATCTCCAGCTTGAAGGCAAGGGCTATCAAGGGTTCATCTTTCCGGCTCCCAAGGAGCACTTCTTTCTCATTGGAATCCAGGTCCAGGGCAATGTTTGCTACTTCTGTTGGATCGGGGAGATAACTGTTTATTCCGTCCAGCACTGCCTGAACACCAACGTTTTTGTACGCAGATCCAACGAAAACCGGGGTGAGCTTCCTTGACACAGTGCCCTTTCTTATTGCTCTGTGGACGAGGTCCTCACTCACGGTGCCGTCAAAAATGGCCTCCATCAGTTCATCCGAAAACATGGAAGCAGCATCCAGCAGTTCTTCCCGTTTAGCTGTTGCCTCTTCAAGAATATTGTCAGGGATTTTATCTGAACGGATATCTTCTCCATTTGGCCCTTCAAAATAGATGGCCTTCATGGAAACAAGATCGACTATGCCATGGATTTTGTCTTCAAGTCCCATGGGGATTTGAACCATGACGGCATTATGGTTCAATTTCTGGCGCAGTTGGTCAACAACCCTGTCCGGATCAGCCCCCGACCGATCGCATTTGTTTATGAAGGCGATCCTGGGTACTTTGTGGCGGTTCATCTGTCTGTCCACAGTGATAGATTGAGACTGTACGCCCCCTACTGCACACAGTATCAAAACAGCGCCGTCCATAACCCCCAGGGCGCGCTCCACTTCAATTGTAAAATCGACATGGCCTGGAGTATCGATGATGTTTATCCTGTGATCGGCCCATTCACAATGTGTCGCAGCCGAGGTTATAGTGATACCTCGTTCTCTTTCCAGGTCCATGGAATCCATTGTGGCGCCAACGCCGTCTTTCCCCTTTACCTCATGAATGGCAAAAATCCGTTTGGTATAATAAAGAATACGTTCAGTCAGGGTTGTCTTGCCGGAATCGATGTGGGCGCTGATGCCAATGTTTCTCAGTTTCCGAATGTCATCAATCATTGAACGTCCTCAGAAATAAATGTTTCAATTCAGGTTTCAGGTTCAACATCATTCATTGGTTCCTTTGATGATCGCCTCTTTTTTCAGTATGTCATAATAGGTCAAGACCCTGTTTACATAACGAACCGGCTCTGTACCCCGGCAGTAGCCGTACCTGGTTTTTTTATAGTATTTGGGGTAGCGGAGCAGCGGGAGTATTTCTTGCAGGGATGACCAGCTGTTGGGATTGAAGCCTTTTTCTTCTGCAATTTTTTGTGCATCCAGAATGTGTCCGTGTCCGACATTGTAGCTGGCAAGTGCAATGAGCAGTCTATCCGGGTTTGTTGCTTCATCATATCTTTTATAAAGCTTTTCAATATATCCGACACCACCGCTGATGCTCTGCGCTGGATCACGGCGATCCGCAACTCCCATCTCTTTTGCCGTATTTTGGGTAAGCTGCATAAGCCCTCTTACGCCGGTATGGCTTCTGGCCTTCGGGTTAAAGTGCGACTCTTGATAGATTACTGCAGCAATGAGCCGCCAGTCAAAACCGTGTTTTTGGGCAGCTTTCTGAATCATTTCTTTATATTTTGGCAGCCTGGACCTGAGTCTGATGTGGAATTTTTTCAAATCCACGTAATCAAAGATCTCAACATTGGCATAATACTTTTCGTAGATTTTCGCAAAGGTCCCGTCTGCCTTTATTTTTTTGAAAAATTCGTTTATCTCCATAAACAGGGCTTTTTCTCCTTTTCTTACGGCCCAACCCAGCGATTGCAGTTCTTCTATGGGGAATGCGATTTTCACATCGGGATAATAGCGGCGATTCAGGAGGGCGATGTTTGTGTCGGCAATGGTGATCACGATCTCCTTTTCAGCCACCATTCGGATGAATTCTTCTGTGGGGATGTCGTCGTACAGCCTGACGGTGATATCCAAGCCCTGACCCTTCAGTTCGTTTAACCTCTCCTCGTAAGATGTTCCACGACGAATATGAACGGCCTTTCCATTCAAGTCTTCAAGTTTTCTTATTTTATGATTCGTTGTATGGAGAATAACCTTTTGCTGGACAGTGAGGTATTCCTCTGAAAAGTCCAGGAATTCTTCCCGTGACTGAGAGATGCTCAGACTTGCCGCAATAAAATCTCCCTTTCCACTGTTGAGGGCTTCAGTGAGTTTCTCCCATCTCGGCGTTTTTACATTTAACTTTACGCCCAGATAATCGCTGAAGGCCTTGGCCAGATCGTATTCGAATCCCCAGGGATTATCACGGTAGGTGTAGTAACAATGGGCATTATTCCTGGTAAGAACAGTGACAACACCTGTTTCTTTTATTTTTTCAAGCGCATTTTGTTCAGCACATGATGCAACAAAAAAGAGACTCAAAAAAATTAGGACCAGGATTGTATTATTCCGTTTTTTTTTCATGGCCTGAGCCGACTTCGGCAATATTTCCATGTTGGACCAAAAAATGGATCATTGTGTTTAAAAGAAAAGACCGTTCTGAATCACATATAGAACGGACACATATTACTATCGAAGTTTCCAAAGGGGAAAGACACGACAAGAATATCGGAACGTTTCAAGGGTTGTCAACAGCAGGTTTTGAAGAGCAGGAAAATCTGAGACAGGAAAAGGTCTAATAAACTAACAGATAACCTCTTTGCAAAATTTTCATGGAAAGCGGCGTTTGCTTGGTTAGGTTTATAGAAAATTTACAGTCTTGAGTTAACTGATTCTGCCTTACATCAAAGAGCGATGCGTTTGTCTTGTTCGCCTTTCCTGCGACGTATAATATTACCTGTGCCGGACTGGCTTTTGCGTTGCTCTCGTTTGGCTTCTGTCTGCTTGCTTAATTCAAACATCTCCCGAAGTTTCGCGTCTAACTTATTCAACTTTACTGAATTCATTCTTACCTCTCGATTTTGGAAAAAATTGCTATTCTCAGACAGCCTCCTAGAGATCCTTGACGTAGGAATATTTTCCATGCTTCTATTTATCCGGTAGAAACAAGGGGTTGGCATCTTTTCTGCCGTGGCGGCTGAAAGAAACCGGTATCCTTACGAACACAGACAAAGGGGGGTGTCATGCGCTAATGGGTTGTTGTTTCTAAAGACAAAAAGCTGAACCAGGTTGGGGTTGACCGTACTCCGCAGAATTGTGGGGGGTCATGGTGGAAAAACACCGTTGAGACCAAACGCGGTATCTGACTTTTCAAAACAAATCGAACCTTAGCATATTGTATCTTTTGACGAACTATGGTCTAGATATCTTTAAATGTCAAGAAAAAAGCATCAGATACCGAGATTATGAGTCAGATCCAAAAAAGTATTGACAGTTCTAAGTGGATTATCAATAATTTGGGTGTAATCGTTTAAAATGCCTACTGATTTGGTTTGCACATTTTAACAAAAAATTTATCTCCAGGTTACCAGATGCAAGAGAAGATCATCGGGAAATATAAGATCCTTGAAGAAATTGGCCGTGGCGGCATGGGGGTCGTGTATAAAGGCAGGCATTTATCCCTGCCCAACCTCCTTGCCGCAATTAAGACATTGCCGGCACAACTTGCCAGCGATGAGATTCTTCTCAGAAAGTTCGTGGCCGAGGCCGACATCCTGGCAAAATTGCAGCATCAGAATATTGTTAATATCTATGATATCGAAACGCAGGATGAGACTCATTATTTGATCATGGAGTATGTCAACGGGCTGACTCTGGCACAGTTGCTTAAGGCCCAGGGCGTTTTTCCCCCTGATAAGGCGGCCGGTATTATTTGTGATGTTGCCCTTGCGCTTTCTCATTCCCACGCAAAAGGCATTATTCATAGAGACATAAAGCCGGCAAACATCATGATTGATGAAAATGGTGTTGTCAAAGTCACTGATTTCGGTATTGCCAGGGCGACTGAGAGCACATCACTAACGCAATCAGTGATAATCGGAACGCCCAAGTATATGGCGCCGGAGCGTATCAAAGCCGAAAAAGATATTGATGGCCGAAGTGATATCTATTCCCTGGGGATAGTATTCTATGAGATCGTTACCGGCAAAGTCCCTTTTCATGATAACAGTGAGTTTGCAATCCTTGAAAAACAGGTTAAAGAGCCACCACCGCCTCCTTCCAGTCTAATATATGATTTTCCCCTGGCTTATGAAAAAATTATCCTCAAGTGCCTGGAAAAGAACAAGGTGGATCGGTATTCAGGCTGTGAGGATTTGGTTGCAGATCTCAAAAATGCAATTTCAGGACGTGAATCTGCTGCATCCGGAATTGAGGTCAATACGAACGAGAAAATCAAGAAGGGAATAATGTCTCGCTTTGGGCGTATTGCCCTTTTGGGCGGTGCTGCCCTGATTATCCTGGCTGCTTTGACATTTTTTATGTTCCCGGACCGTTTGAGTCGGTTGCTCAACCAGGAAGAGGTCCGATCGAAACAGGGCTCGACGGTCGTCTACTCAGGAAGAGAGCCTGATGCGTCTGTTCCTGAAAAAACTGCTCCAAGTCTGCGTCCGTTCAAGTCTAGGAATGAAGAAATGCTGGCATCCATAAAAGGTCAGGAGGGCGCTGTTTCAGAGGCCGATGTGCATCGCTCGCTCATGGTAAAGGCAGCTGTCACAAGTGAGGGAAACGGAAACTCAGATTTTTTTTCCTCTTTGGAATCTTTTCTTGACAGTAAGCAGATGATTACCAGGGTAGATAACGGCGGTTGTGACGTTCTGCTGACTATTTCCGGTCATGATCAGGATGAAAAGTTGACAGTACAAAGTAATGTGTACGGTGATGAAATGATGAAATCTCATGTGGAAGTACTGTCTGCAATTAATGAAGAAGTCTTATTTTCAGAATTGGACGCAATTATTAAAAGAGATTTCTGCTTTAGTGCCTTACGAACCTTAAGTTCCCTGAACCCTCGTAATGATGAGATTTGGATTAAGATAGAAACTTCCGGAAAAACGGACAGAATTTTTCAAATTGGCGATTCCATCAATATTTGCGTAACACCCAAACGCAAGGGCTATTGCATGTTGTTCGATATTAATCTTGACGGGATATATTTGCTGTTTCCACAAGCCGGCCAAGAGAAAAATCTTTTGAAGGCCGGTGAAACAAGGTGTTCCGGAAGCATTGAGGTTTCTCCCCCCACCGGCAATGAAATGGTTTTTGCCATAATGTGTTCTGAAGAGGCCATGCTGCCTTTACAGAATTATCATTTTACCCAATCGCAGGTTTTTTATAGATGGTCATATAATTTATCGGATCCGGATAATGCTGTTTCTCTGTGTGAAAAGCTCATGGGAAACCTGAGTAACGAGCCTTTTGACATGTGGCGTACGAAAAGTATTTTTATAGAAACCATTAGATGATGGTCTCGTAATAAACAGTTGACGATACCCATTTTTTTTCGTATATTTACTCATACCTAAAGTGATCGGTTCAAGGTTCAGGGTTCAAGGTCCAACGGTTATAATCACTTGATATCCCACGCTTTATTCCATAATTCGTCGGGTTGCTTCTTTCATCCATTGGGTGAAGCATAGTTGTGGCCTCTATTGAGGAATTATCCTTTTGATATGAACCCGTTAGAGCTTTTTAACCTGGAACCGTGAACGCTGAACCGCTTAACCTAGATAATATCAATGAGTTTTGTGATTAGGTGTAAAACAGTTATCCTTGCTTCGCTTAATTTAGTTTATTTATGATGGATTCGGGTCTTTGAGTAGAGATTTGACTAATTTTTTACTCAACGACATAAGGTTTGAATGGTCGCGTCCCTAATAGCGAAATTTCAATAAATTGGCTGTCAAAACAAAATCAGGAGGTGCATTATGAAAAAGCTTATTTCTTTACTGTCAATAGGTATCATTGCTTCACTTTTTATGGTTAACATCTCAAGTGCAGCGGATTGTAATGAGGGCAAAGCAATGCTTGACAAGGCTTTTGCAAATGCGCCGGATGAAATGACTGGACAGTATATAGAAATGGCAGTCCAGTCTTGTCCCGATAACGCAGATTTGTTGAAACGCATTGCTCAATACTATGAACATTGGTACAAGACAGAGCTGAATCCGGATAAACAGGCGGAATACAAAAGGTTGGCGCAGGATTATTATCGAAAGACAATAGCCACAGAAGAGGGTGGCCAATCTGAGGAAACGAAAACTCAACTGGCCAAACTGGAAAACGATCAGGAATTTAATGAGGTCACTTTCCGGGCTTTGCGACCGAGTTCTCAGGGTAAAACAGGCAGCGGCTTGAATTTGGACGTCCATTTTGAACGAGATTCATATGCGCTATCTAATACAGCCCAGAAACATTTAGACGTGTTGGGAAGGCTTCTGGTGGAGCAGAAAACTGTCATGGTAAGCCTTGAGGGCCACACGGACATGACCGGGACAGCAGACTATAATAAGGATTTGTCCCTGAAACGTGCCGAGAGTGCACGGGAATATATCGTTAGCACCTATAATATTCAGCAGGACCGCATTAGTGTGTCTGGCTTCGGTTTTGAACACCTGGCCGACCGGCAGGATCCATACAGTGTCGCTAATCGCCGTGTTGAGGTAATAAAGCTTTCAGAATAACAGTTCAGTTCCAGCTTCTTTTAAACGGGATTAGGCTTCATGCTGCAATGTAAAATTAATTTGTACTCTGTTTAATGTATGTTACCCTAACGTTGCATAAATCTTTGGCCCAAAAACGCTTTCGCTCGTTCTATATCAGGCCATCAAGAAACGTTATGCTATTTTCAGGACTTCATCGTATGTCTAATACGTTTTCACCCCTGAAAATGTCATAACGTCCCTTGCTGACCTGATCTAAAACGTTTTGAACTCAAATTTTATGCAACGTTAGGGTTTAATACCCCGTTCGCTTGCGGCGGGGTATTTTATTTTTTATTATGGAGACGCCATGATTCGAATCGCCCGGATACTTATCCTCCTGCCCGCTCTCTTCCTTATATTCACTTTGCAATTAAACGCATCCAAGACTGCCGAAGAGGTCTCTGGTAAACTCATTCTAGATTTTGAGAGTGAATTGATGGAGGCTTATAAGTCTGCCATGGGTTTGTACTGGAAAGGGGACTATAAATCAGCTGAAAGTGCATTTATGGGGATATCAGAAGGATATCCTGAGTTCGCTTCTGCTTACATTTATTTGGCAGATTGCCTGTACGCGCAAGGTAACAAGCAGGCGGCCCATGATAGATATGAAAAAGCCTGCCAGATCCTTAAAAAAAATGTTGAAATGCGGGGAGAATTGGCTCCTGATGCAAAGGAGCCGGAGATTTATTCGGATATTGTTTACTGCCTGAACGCAATGGGCCGATATGATGAAGCAAAAAAACAAGGCCTGCTCGGAACTCTCAGCGGTCAATCACCCGATTTATACGTCAATCTGGCCTATACATTTTATAAGCTTAACAATACCAAAGCCGCTCAGTCAAATTTATGCAAATCACAAGAGATAACAGAGCCAAAAGAGCTCAGAAATCTGACCTACATGAGGATTACCGACCTGTTTGAAGAAGGCGCTGAATGGGCTTCCGGATGCGAAGACGACAGTGCTTTTGGGAATATCGGAACCAAATACGCCTTGATAATTGCGGTCGGAAAATACAGAGATCCAACGATCAACCCATTAAATTATGCTGAGAATGACGCCAGGGAGATTTACAGAGTGCTGACGGGTCCCCGCACGGGACTGTTTAAGCCGGAAAATGTTACTATTTTAATTGATGAAGAAGCAACAGAAAAAAATATCAAGTTCAAGTTTGATGATATGGTGCTTAAAGCTGATCGCAAAGAGGATTTGTTTTTTGTATTTTATGCCGGTCATGGATTTACCTATCCCAATGGCTCAGATACATACTGGCTGACTTATGATACCATCATCGGAAACGAGAAAGGTAACAGGATTAAATCCACCGCTTTTTCAAATCTGACACTGGCGACAAAAATTGCCGACATTGAAGCCGACACCATAGTTTTTTTCGTAGATGCATGTTTCAGTTCAGGTATGGTTGTAAAGCCGACTGCAATTCGAGGGCTTGAATCATACCTGGGCAGCGGAAAAGACTACGTTATCATTACCTCAAGCCAGGCAGACCAGACATCAATAGAATCACCCCGCTTAAAACACGGCCTGTTTTCTTATTTTCTCATTAGGGGTCTTTCCGGTGAAGCGGATATCACTTCAGACGGTTTTGTCGGTATTGAGGAAATATGGCCTTTCGTCAAATTACATGTTTCAGAACATGCCAAATCGATGGGGGCTGAACAGTATCCCAGGCGGAGTGGCTCTTCCGGCGCCTCTATTTATTTGTCCAGAAATCCTAATTATTAGAATTCCCACAGTATTGGGTCAGGGTGGACACCAGATAATTCATAACTGTTGAGGTAAGTAATATGCACAAGTCTGTCATTGTGTCATTTTCTATTTTTATTCTGTGTATGTTTGCCGGTTGCGCGCCAAAAGGATACAGAGACGCTGTAACCACTGCCGTTCGATTGGAAAATCAACGGGATTACGAAAAGGCATATGATTACTACAAACAGGCGCTGAGAGCCAAACCGGACGACGCACAAATTAAAAGAAAGCTCGATGAACTGGGTGAGACTATTGCCGTTGATTATACTGAAAAAGCCATTCAGGCTTTTGAAAACAAAAAACATAAGACAGCCCTTGAGCTTTTGAGAAAAGCGCTTGCTTATGATGAGAACAATAAAAAGGCAAATGATTACAAACGGGAAGTAAGCAACGAATATGAGAAGATAAAGGAGAAATATTCACAGGCTGAAGGCTTTACCCAAAACAATAAGTGGGTCGAGGCAGTCAATACATTGAAAGAAATATCTGAACTGTATAATGATGATCCTGATCTGGAAAATCAAATAGGGGAACTGCAGAATGTTGGCTATCGTTATTACATGGAAGCCGGTTTTAACGCCGGGAAGGAAGGTGCGTATCCTCTAGCTCTGAGATGTTTTGAATCAGCCGACGCGTTGAAAACATCTGATGAAAGTCAACAGGAGATCAGTACAGCCGGGAAGTACGTGGAAGCAGATACATTCTATAGGCGTGCAGAGGAAATGGCAGATAAGAATAATCTTCTGGAGGCCATGGCGGCATTGATTCAGTCAAAGGAAATAGTTGATGACCATTTAAAGGTAAATCAGTTGATTGTTAAACTGGCGCCTGACTGGTCGCCTGTGATCTTTGAAAAAGGCCGGAAATTCATGGATTCGGGTCAGACTGACGAGGCTTATGGGGCTTTCTATAGTCTGAACAAGATAAACCCTGAATATCCTGAAGCCGGTAAGTATTTTGAAGAGATTCGATCCAAGTTCTTGCAGGAGAATTACAGGCGCCTGACAGACGCTCAGAAGGCCGGGGATTATTCCCTTGTGCTGGAGTTGTCTAAAAGGATACTGAAAGAAGACCCAGCTTTTTTGGATACCAGGGAGATAATGACTCGGACGGTCATCTCAGCATTCAATATATTCTACCAGCAGGGGCTGTATTATTTGCAGACGGGGAATTACGGTAAAGCGGTTTTGTGTTTTCGTTCAGCCGAGCAACAGTTGTCAGAGACTCGAATAACCAGGCTCATCCTTAAAAAGGCCTGGGATCAGATAAAGAAAGGCAGCGCCCTTAACGCGGTTTTTTTGGATTTTTCCCAGGAAATCGGCGACCCCAGTGTCAGTAAATACATAACCTGGAAGATCAAAGAGGGATTAAAGGGTGAAATTACAGGTAACCGGCTTAAAAATATAACTGTCGAGTTTGAAGGGACCAAAGAGGATGACTTGATTACCATATCAGGCGCGACAACTGACATAGACTGGGGCGCAGTCCTTTCCAGGGGATTCAACGCAGTAATAACAGGTAAAATAAGATTGCTTAAACAGGATACCTCAGTGAATTCTGAATGGAAGACACGAAAGCGGACAGTGCGTAAGATCGTTGATAATGAAGCATATACAAGGCTGATAATACGGCAGGCTGATTTGAGAACTGGAATGAAGTCTAAGAATTGGAGAAAAGAAAAGCGAATGAGTAAGAGTCAAATTGCACGTCAGTTAGAACTGATAGAGGAAAGACTTCTGACCATTCCGCCAAAGATCGAGGCTGAGGTGAAAGAGGAAACCCCGTTCCAGCTTGTGAATCACACGATGACTGCTTATATGCATATCGATATTAAAATTCTGGCGCCGGATGGGAGCCACATATGGCCTATGAAACGCTACGAAGACGTATACCAAATTGAAGACAGTGTCGTTCCACCAAATTTGATGTCTGATGATCCCGAGGAAAGGATGGGAGATCCCCTGACACTGCCTTCGGAATATGAATTTAAAGAGCAGGCCATCGACCATATTGTAAAGAATAAAATTATGCCTGAATTGATTGGAGATTTTCGGGGCTATGGGATGCGGTTTTATAAGAAAGCGACCAATCTCAGCAGGCTCCAAGACAAATCGAAATTTGACAATGCCGCATTTCTTGATTCGTTTGAGGAATACTATAAATTCCTGGCGTGCTACGAAGATA
>JAFDJF010000812.1 GCA_019307645.1 Deltaproteobacteria bacterium | reverse complement strand
AGAATCACTTAAGTTAATACCATTGACCCTTCTTAGCAGAATATTTCTGAAATGACCATTTTGGCAATGGATTGTTTGTGCCTGAAATGCAGAAGGGAAAGAAAGGGATCGGATAAATAAAGAATGAACAGGATATACAAGGCCTGGCCAGCTCACTGCTTTAGCTAGTGCCCATCCATAAATGGCTATTTTGCCCAATCTCTACGTCGGATTCGGATTTTAATCCTCGAAATATTACAATATATTCCTGTGGTTAAAATCCTCATCCTCCTTGACCTTGAACAAAATATCTCATTTCTGGATGGACACTAGCTATTGAGCAATATCCCTCCGGGCGGGACCCAACGGACTGTAAACTGAAGGTTTCCTCTCAAAGCGGAGAAAAGCCATGAAATGCAATTTTACTTTTTCGTGGAAACCTCCAGTTTACAATTCGTTGAGGGTTCGCGCAAAAATAAACTCACATTTTGCGCGAGCCCTAAGCCCCATTCATCATACCCACAACCTGATTTACAGTAACGGTTTTGCACACAAAGTCCAAGAAACACGCCATGTCGCTCTGGAAACATGAAGAAAATCCCGATAAAATCGGGATTAACCCCTGAACCCTGAACCGTGAACCCTTGAACCTAAGTTACATGTTTCTTGAGAAAGATATCAACTATTTTCCTCTCTTCATCAATTCCGATATATTGAAGTCCTCTCGGGAATATTGAGCCGGTACAGTGCAGAGAGATTGAACCGACGAATGGGTATCAACGTAATCAATTTGCCATGCCGGCGTGGATTGAACCGACGAATGGGTATCAACGTAATCAATTTGCCATGCCGGCGTGCCTTGCGATACAATCTGGCCACATTCCGGGAGAAAGCTGCGTGAGATTTCGGAATACCTGTACAGCCGCCCTTTTTGATCGTAGAACGTGCCCGTACTGAACATGAACGTCTCCTTGTCCACATAGTAAATCCGCTTGCTGTACACATAGTTGGGATCCAACTGGGTCATCTGGAGGACATAGCAGGGCCTGCGCATAAACCCCATGCCCCTCAGGGCATACCCGTTTTTCGAATCAGTCCATGCTTTTGCCGCGTTATATGACCAGGGCAGTAGATACTCACGCTCCTCAATAATCTCATATTTGTAAGGGTACTTTTTGGGTGTGATCTTCTGTCGCATCAAACCGTAGTCATCGAAACACTGATCTCCACTCGGGTCCTGGGTGTCGGTGGCGCTCATCTTGCGAATCCGCCGCATCATCGGCAGGTACATCAAGAATGGATCCATTTTGTAAGGATCATCATATCTCACGAGCAGCCGGATCGTTCCCCTGGTGGATCGCGGTTCATGAATTGTTACGACGTCACTTGCCCATTGCCCCCGCTTTTTCGCCCGTTCATCAAACCAGCCATAGGGCTCCATGAAGGTGCGTCCCATGAACGTGGTCATTTGTCTTTCATATGCATTATACTTGTCCATGTTCAAGTTTTTGTCAAAAGACAGCCCCTCGCCAGTTAATATATAGTTCGAATCATAATTAGCGCACCTTTTCTCAAAATTGTAATAGATCTGCTGGGCCTTAAACTTCCCGGATGGCTTGGGAAAGGGAAAACCGCCCTGCCAGGTGCCACTGACGAGGTATCCGTCCTTGTCCAGTTTGGTTTTACCCAGGTTCTGTATGGTGATCTCGGCTGTAGACAAAGCCAGGAAAAACTGCTTTGTGGGCTCGAGTTCAAAATCCATTATACTCATGATAAAGGGAGGCCCACCCTGCTTGATGTGGGGCACAATGACCGGCGGGAACAACCCCTTGAACGCCGGATTTTTCTGTACATCTTTATAGGTGTATTTGCCGGGTTTGATCTCCGGCGCGATCTTGTTCACCAGATCCGGGGATTTGAACCCGACGATTTCGGCCCACAACTCCTGCATCTGGCCTATATCCCAGTGAATCCTTTTCCACATTTCCGGAGGCACTGTATCTTTCGGGTGAAGGGTGACAAACAGGTCCGTCTTATCGTCACAGGTCGCCTTTTCCTTCACCATCCCCTTGTATGTGGGCACGTATGTCTTCGGGACCGGCCATGGTTCAAAAGCCCATGCAGACAGATGGAAGAGGAAAGAAAACAAAAAAACTGGAACCATATACCTGATTAATTTGAAGTAACTCATAGCTGTTGCTCCTTTCGCCCAT
>JAFDJF010000317.1 GCA_019307645.1 Deltaproteobacteria bacterium | reverse complement strand
CTTCATTGACTCAAAAGTTTTGTTATTGATATTGGCAATACAAGTTTTCACAGGAGTGACGACTTTTTACGGGATCGTCAAATTTAAGCTTGCAATATGTAACTTCTCAATAAATCCGGGTCGGGCCGTGGGGGTCTCTTTTTAGAAGCCCGCATATTTGTGAGTCATTGAGCCAAGGTATAAGGTGTAAGGTATAAAGAAAAATGCGTCTTCATTTGAATCAAGACCCTGTACCGTGTGCCTTGTACCCTGAACCATTCTTCAAATCCAAAATCCAAAAATCATGTCTGAACAATCTTTTTGTTCATGCATTACGCATATCCCTTTTTCCGGTATTCAGTTACCAGTTCCGGTTCCGACCACCACTTGTCGATCCCATGGTCCTCTGCTATGGCATTGGCAGCATTATAGCCGGGGCCGAAAGTGATAAACCCGCCTGAATGAGAGCTTGCCCCGCAAACATAAAGCCCTTTTATGGGCGTCTTATATTGAGAGCACTCAAAATTGGGACGGTTGTAGCCCATCTGGAGTGGATGATAGGCACCGTGTTTGATTGAGCCCTGCACCATGTTAAGATATTTGTTTGAGATATCAAGCGGGGTCTCAACGTACGTGCACAGTATCTTATCCTCCGTCATATTGGGAGCGTAGTTGCGCAAGGTCGCCAAGCACTGATGTTCGTGCTCTTTCCTGAGCTTGTAATCATACCACTTTTCAGCCCCTTCCTTAAGATTAAAAGGGCTCATCTCTGAAATGAGCCCGGTGTGTCTCCCGGCAGGCGCCTGACTCGGGTCATGTACCGCAGGGAAGCAACAGTTGAAGCCGGATTTTTCGTTCAATTCACCCCTGCCTATGGCCTTCCACTGATCTATCAGGTCTTCCGACGTTTCATAGCCCAGGACATACATAAATGCCTTGTTTATCTCCGGGACTGCCGCGGCAGCGGCGAAGTTGGGTGCTTCTGCGAGGGCCATGTGAACCGAGAAAAGACTCCATTTATCCCACTGCCATTGCTTAATGCCTTCTACAAAGTCCTCCTCCAGATATTCCTCGCCCACCAGTTTAAAGAAGGTCTGGTGAGGGTCGATGCTGCTGACCACACCCTTTTCCGCCTCGTAGACGGTCCCGTCCTCCAGTTCTACGCCCCTGGCAGTGCCGTCCTTCAGTATAATGCGTTTGATCCTCTGGCTGCCCCGCAGGTGCCCGCCGCCATCCTCCTGGACAACCCTGGCAAGGGCATTACTCAGCCGATGGGAGCCCCCGATACAAAGCTTCTGATTAACCGCCCGGTTCAGCATGAGAGGGACAAGGTAACCAATACCCTCCACATCATGTTCCAATCCCCAGTGACAGGCAAGATACAGCATCAATGCCTTGACGCGTTCGTGCTCAAAGAGTTCATCGACAATGGTTTTCGGACTCTTGGCGGTGAGATCGGACACCTCTTTGCCGAGTTGCGTTCTCTCCATGGTGGGCACCATCTCCAGGGCCGGCGCAGGAGGAACATAGGTCGCAGCGGCAATGGAATCATCCATGTAACGCTGGAATCTGTGGGAAACATCCCGATACGAGTCTGCATCCCGCTTGGAGAACTGAGCGATAGAGGCACATGATCTTTCCACATCCTGATAGAGGCAGAGGCACGAACCATCGGTAAACGGCATGGCCACCCTTAAAGGGGGATCAATGTACCGCACACGGTAATTGTCACCCCCGAGATCGAGGTCCCTGTAAATGGGCGCATAGTCCGCCATCATGTGGTATACGGCATGGGTGTTGTGAAGATAGCCCCCGAGCGTTACCTCTTCAGTGGCAAGGCCACCGCCCACCTCGAAGTGCCTTTCCAGTACCAGCACCTTTTGTCCAGCTTTGCTCAAATAAGCCGCCACGGTGAGCCCGTTAGGCCCGCCGCCTATAATGATGAAATCGTATTTTTGCATTTTGTTTTCCTCCCGGTTGTCTTTAAGGCGCCTTTTGGTTTATTTAATGCCGTTGAAATAAAGTATCCACCCTCAGAGAGGGTGGTATTGGGTTAACCCCTGGAAGGGGGTGAGCTTGCCTTGCTCCCAATGGGGCAAGGTTTATTAGCCACCCGTTCGCTGCGCTCTCTAGACATACACAGACTTTTTGCTTTGCCGACAATGGCAAAGCAAAAGGGGCTACCCTTCGGGGAAAAACTCCCATGTAGGGTTTTTCGCGAAGCGATGATTCTTTCATTCCCGCGAGCCTGCCCAGTGAAATCGTAGAATATTTCACCGGGGTCGCGGGGATGAAATGTCTGTGGCCGTCTGTGTGGGTCTGCCTGCCCAATGGAATGTTTTTGGAGTTGTTATTCCATCGGGGTGGCAAAATATTTTTGCCCTTATGTTGTTTACTTACTTGGCAATATTGATTTAAATCAGTGTGTCTGATTAATAGAAAAACATTCGAATGGCAAAGCCTTTGAACTATGATCTTGCTCTACGAGGCGTAGGCTCTACGAGCCGGAGGCCCTGAGGGCAAGGATTTCAATGCTTGATTAAATTTTTTAGTCCAAAATCCGCAATCCCTCCGGGTCGTAAGCCCATACGGGCCGGAGGCCAAAATCTAGTACAAACGCCCCTCTTCTTCCCAGGGCTTTTTCAGGCCAAGGTGCTGTGTAATCCTCTTGTAACAGTTATAGGCGGCAAAACCCATCACTGCATAAGAAAAATGGCAGGAACCGGAAGCCATGTAAAAATTATCTATACCCGGAATCTGATATTGAGAAAGCTCGGGGATCGGTCTTAGCGTATAATCCTGCGGTGCCGTGCAAGCTGTCAAGCCCCAGCATCCATCCACAAAGTTTGAGCTTCTTTGCTGAGCATCCAAAGGCGTGTCACACTGGGTTGCGATGACATTATCCCAGGTCATGTTTGGGGCGTACTTCTGCCACTCATCCATGATATGATCAATGCATTCTTCCCGAAGTTTCACCCATTCCTGTTCGGTCCGCCAGCTTGCGGGCGGCGCAGTCTCTTCAAAAAGCGCAACATGTTTGCCCGGGGGGGCGTAACTCGGATCCCATTGGGAATCAATAAACTCGTAGATATACATCTTTTCCGGCCACTTTCCGGGTTTCATGTGCTGCTGCCGGTATTGGTACTCATGCAAAAAATAGTCAACATCCGGTTCTCCCATAAAGTTCCATCGGCCTCTTCCCATATCCGGGTTGAAACTCTTGGCTTTATAATCAGGCAATTCATGAATTGCGATATGAGCCCAGAAGACATTTTGTCGATCAGTCCTAAGATTATTTATTTTTCGTCGAATCTCAGGGTTTATTTCCGCGTCTCTGAAATGCCTGTTGATGGTCTGCTTGATCTCGATGGAGGTGATAACCATTTGTTTTGCTTCGATCTTTGAACCATCGGCAAGTATTATTCCCCGGGCGCGGCCATTTTCAACAACAATTTGATCTACATCGCCTCCGACGTAGAATTTTCCGCCCTGCTCGCTTAAGGCCCTTTGAAGTGAATGGGCGACATTGTGGGTACCGCCCACAAATACTCCGGTGGGGGCCATTCCCACCAGCCCCGTAAGACAAAAAAGCAATATGGAAAGCGGGCAGATATCATTCGGATATATGCCTGATGCAGCCATCAGTCTTAAAAACAGGGTTTTTAATTCAGGGCTGTCAAACAGGTCATTGGCCACGTCATAGGCGGACAGAAAATAATACCGTCTGTCCAGTCCGGAATCCGGATCGTCCAATAATTCATCCAGAGGGTTCGGCTCTCCCGGTAGAGGCGGTGGATTATATACGCATCTTGAAAAAGCATCCGACCATTTTTCCACGCTGCCTGAAAACTTTGCAATCTGTTCCGCATCCCTGGCAGAAATACGCGCCATCTCGTGAATGTTTTTTTCGATCATTCCAGGCTTTGGACTAAGCACCCCGGTTTGATCGTTGTACTCGGTTGCGTTATATATCGTGATGCACCTGTCATCAGGATATGCCATGGTGCATGCAACATCAGAAAATTTGAATCTGAGACCTTTTTCACGAAGATTAAAATCCTGGTATGCCGGACATGCATAAAACCCTGCCCCATTGGCATGGGGATTGCCAAGGAACCCGGCTGCCGGAATCGGCAAGGTCGCGGCGCCACCACCCAGTTCGTTTTTCTGGTCGAACAGCCCTACTGTCATTCCGTTCATGGCCATGTAATTACCAATGATGAGACCCTGGTGGCCACCTCCAATCACCACTACATCGAAACTTGCGTCAGCCATTTGTCACCTCACGTAAATTAAAGTAAACGTTGATGGTTTCGTAAAAAGTCAGAAAATACCATTTCTCGTCATTCCGGCGAAGGCCGGAATCCAGTTATATCAATATGTTCTGGATGCCGGATCAAGTCCGGCATGACGATTTCGGACTTTTTACGGAATCATCAACGTTCAATGCCGATAAATCAGCA
>JAFDJF010000316.1 GCA_019307645.1 Deltaproteobacteria bacterium | reverse complement strand
GCAAAAGACGCAGTAATAGTGGACTATTTCAAGATTTTTGCTCTTCAAAATCTGCCAAAAATGGCCTGAAGATGAGATGCCAAAATGTGAAGTTATTTTTGCGCGAGCCCTTAAGGACGCGGGAAAAAATAATTATCCCAATTAGCATCATGGCTTCAGGCTGCTTTTGCTCGATCCCAAATTCCAAAAATTTTGAAATAGTTCACTATTCCTTCACCTATTGAAATTTGCGATCGAACAAAATCAATCTAAATCCGGGCGCTACTTGAAACAATTATTTTTTTCCGCGTCCATTAAAAAAGGAGATCGGGGATGAAAGTAAATATGGCGGCAAATCATAAAAGCCGGATTGAGATGCTTCCACTTATTGACATCGTTTTCCTGCTTTTGGTGGTCTTCATATATACGATGCTGTCAATGGCCGTGCATCATGGATTGCGGTTATCGCTCCCCACGTCTTCTGTTGCCGAAATTGAAAAGCACCTGGTCTTATCCGTAACAGTTAAACGTGACGGCACCGTCTATATTGACAAGGAGCCGGTTGCGCTCAATGCGTTGATTCAAACGCTTGAATCAAAATCTCTGGGACATCCCAACCCCGGCGTTCTTCTTTTTGCAGACAATGCCCTTTCATATCAGAACCTCTTTCAGGTGCTTGACAGGATCAAAATGGCGGGGCTGAGCCGGATCTCCCTTCAGGCGGAGGTTGTAAAATAGATGAGACGTATTTTGCCTGCAGCGGTGCTGGCGATCATATTTCACGCAGCTTTGTTAGGAATTGATAGGGGCCTGTTTTTTGATAATACGACCATTATGCCAAAATCATCGGTGGTGACTGTGACAATGTCCTATCGGCAGCCCGAGCCGGTGAATGAAATAAAAAAAGAACCCGTAAAACGGCCGAAGGCTGAACCTGAAGAGACCGTAAAGATTCCTGATGAGCCTGAGTTGCCTCCACCTGAAGAGACCGTAATGGTTCCCCATGAGCCGGAAACCCCTTCTTCTGAAGAAACAGAGGAAATTATTGAGCCGGATGAATCTGCGGAAGAATCGTCTGATGAACAGCCATCTCAGGAAGAAAATCAGGGCGATGATGATTCCCACATGCGGGTTGAACAGGAGGCCTTTCCTCTGTATAAAATAAATCCGCCCCCCAGGTATCCCAAAATGGCCATAAGAAGAGGATATCAGGGCAGTGTGGTTCTGAGTGTTTTTGTTGATGAAAAGGGGCAGGTCAAAAATTTGTGGGTGTTTGCATCAAGTGGTTACAGGCTTCTGGATAAAGCGGCAGTAAAAGCAGCCGGAAACTGGGCCTTTGAGCCTGGAATGAAAGGAAACAGAAAAGTGGCAATGTGGGTTAAGGTACCCATTAAGTTCCAGCTGAAGTGAGACCTTTGAAAAATGCTCAATTTTGTGCCAAATCAAGAAAGACTAAAATTTTAACCGCAGGAATACATTGAGTATTTCGAGGATTAAAATTTTTGTCTGACGCCGAGTTGGTGCAAAAGGGAGCGCTTTTCAAAGGTCTCGAAGTGAGCCGGGTTTGGATTGGAGCAAAACCATGAAAGGATATGTGCAGGTTTATACGGGAGACGGAAAGGGCAAGACAACAGCGGCTTTAGGGCTTGCCGTGCGTGCAGCAGGTGCAGGCCTCAGGGTATATTTTGCCCAGTTTGTCAAGGGAATGAAATACAGTGAACTCGTTGTCCTGGAAAAACTGTCAGAGTATATTACGGTAAAACAGTATGGACGGGATTGCTTTATAAAAAAAAGCCCGCAAAAGGAAGATATTCAGGCGGCGCAGGCGGGTCTCAAAGAAGTCGGCGAGATCATGTGTTCCGGGAAATATCAGGTAATTATCCTGGATGAAGCAAACATCGCCACGCACTACAATCTTTTTAGCGTGGAAGACCTGCTTGATTTCATCCGGTCAAAACCGGAGGATGTGGAGCTGGTGATTACAGGCAGAAGGGCAGACCCGAGGATACTGGAAGAGGCTGATCTGGTAACGGAGATGAAAGAGATAAAACATTATTACCGGAATGGGATACAGGCACGGGACGGGATAGAGAAATAGTTCTGAGCGGAAAACCTGGTTTTCAGGAGCAGGTCAGAGAGCGGTGGCTATGCCGTGGGTGAAGGGGTCGATTAGCAGTGATCTAAAGTGAACTAAAGTGCCTAAAGTGATCTAAAGTTGTGGTGCGCTTCGCGGTCAATTTCAAAATATCACAACACGTTACAACCCACAGCGTATACTTTGCTCACAATTTCTTATTCTTGATGGTCCCGTAAAAAGCCAGGAAATACCCTCCTTCGTCATTCCGGCGGAGGCCGGAATCCAGTCCCGCCGATGGCGGGATTAAATGGTTGCAGCTTTTCTGGACTCCGGTTTTCACCGGAGTGACGACTTTTTATGAAACCGTCATTCTTAATTACATACAATGACTGCGCTTTCAGCGCATTCCATAACTTTAGATCACTTTAGATCACTTCAGTCACTTTAGCTCACTTTTATGAAAGAGGTCCAACCTCAGGAATACCTTCCTCTTTTACCTTGCGCCAGGGCCTTTCCGGGCCAAAATGAGCGTCACACCAGCTTGTCCCGTCGTTTAACCTGTTTTCCAGAATAGTGCGTAATGATTCCAGCTCTTCCCCCCTGGAGGAACGGGGCACCCAGATGGGCTCGGCATAATAAAAAACAATGCGTGCAAAGGGTTTGGGGATCATATAGCGATCCCAGGTGTTGAGCAGCCAGCATCGGTCGGCGCTCCAGAGTATGGGTATCAGAGGAACGCGGGCATCACGTGCAAGGACCACGGAGCCTGTTTTGGCCCTGCGCGCAGGGCCTAAGGGGCCGTCGGCCAGCATCCCCCCGATCTCACCATTTCTTATTCGCTGTATCAATTCTTTAAGGGCAGCACGCCCCCCGCGTGTGGATGAGCCGCGGACATTCCTGAACCCAAGCCATTTGGCTATCCTGGAAACATACTCGCCGTCCCGGCTCTGGCTGATCATAACGGTCACGTGGCGGGAACCGAAATAGTGGAAATGGTACGGCATCCTCTGGTGCCAGGTGACATATATTGCGCCTCCGCCTGATCTGGCAAGGGCTTCCCTGTGCGCTTCTTCGCCTTCCACCTTGATCACACGGCAGGAGAGCATCAACAGCTTGACCAACAGTGCGACCAGGGGAGGGATCACCCCCAAAAAGATTGTGTCATACCAGCGGAGCAGGGATGGTTTGGATGATTTGGCAGAGTTCGATTCCATGGTTTGCTGACCTGGCGGAATATTAGATGATCTCCTTTTATAAGGCAAGGAATTAACTGTCGGAAACAGTGAGTGCTGCGCCTTGACTTTATATTGTCGTTTGTGAGATACTCCGGCAACTTTTGTCCGGAAAGGCTTTTTCTGCAACCGCATCAGTGGGGGTTGGCTTACGTATGAGGATAAGGGCAAAATGGACAGCCCTGCGGCCTGAGCCGCGCAATCAATAAAACTTAATGAACGAGGTGAACTTATGCTGGCAAACTATGGATATAAGGACGGATCTGGAGATTTTTTCATTCAAATTGATACAGACAAATGCGACGGCTGCGGAGAATGTGTGACTGCATGTCCTCAGGGTGTTTTTGAAGTGGTTGATGAAGACCCGAACGATCCTCTCAGGGAGGAGCCTGTTGTTATTGTAGCTGATAATAAAAAGAAGAAGATCAAGTATGAGTGTGGACCCTGCAAGCCTTCTTCAAAACCGCCACTTCCATGTGAGGAAGCATGTCCAACGAAGGCGATCGTCCATTCCTGGTAAAAAGGAGCCTTCAATCCTGACATGTAAACCGTATATTTTACCGGAGCCGGAATTCAGGGACGGAAACCTGGGTTCCGGATCCGGTTCATTATTAGGTTCATCAACCTTTACGCTTCAATATAATTTTCAAACTCCCTCAAGCACTCATCATCCATGATCCCCATTTTTTTAATCATATCCGGAGGAAAGTATGAAAAGACTCCGGTTGACTTTGCACATAACTCAGCGCGTTCATTGTGAACCGTTGCATCAATGATGACTTCTCCTTCCCTGTCGAATTTCGTTATCCTGGCTTCCGCCTTTAACTCATCGTCTATAAAGACAGGCTGAATAAAGTCAATTGTCATGGTTTTGGTCAGCACAATCAGTTTCAAGAGATGAATCGCGGCCCATCCCATGACTTCATCCAGAATAGTGGATATTACGCCTCCATGAACCAGGTTGTTCCATCCGCGAAGATGGTCTGGAACTTTGACCCATGAAAATATCGATTTCTCATCTGTGTAGAATTTCATTTGAAGCCCCGCCGGATTATTGTCAGGGCTGCAGCCAAAACAATGCTTATCCCAGCCTTTGGTTGGAATGAATCTGTAGTTTTCCCTGTCTTCCATATACCTCATGTTACCCTTCCATTAACCTGTTTATTCTACCTTAAGACATTATAAGTCCTTACCGGATCATGAATCCCTTTAACCTTGATCGGACCCATTTCTTCCACTTCAACAAGGCCCTTCACCTTGCTGTAGGTCCTTTGACTGATCAGGATCTGGCCTGCTTCGGCCTTTGATTCAAGGCGTGATGCCACATTAACCTGGTTTCCGATGACCGTGTAGTCCCTGTGCATGTCCGAACCGATATTGCCCACGGTCATATATGCGGTATTGATACCGATGCCGATCCCCAGGTCATATCCGTATTCCAGCCAGTCATCCTTCAAGTCAGAGACCTTCTTCTGCATATCAATGGCCATGCGCACGGCCCGTTCACTATGGTCCACCATTTCAATCGGATCCCCGAAAAAGATGAGAAGCCCGTCACCCACAATCTTGTTCAGCGTACCATCGTAGCTGTGGACGATTTTGATCATTTCCGACAGATACCTGTCCAGCAAATGAAACAATTCTTCAGGTTCCAGGCTGTCTGTAAGCTTTGAAAAATCCCTGATGTCCGTGAAGACAACGGTCATTATTTTTCTTTTTGGCTCTAAGCCAAGGATATGCCCGTCACCCAGAATTTGATCCGTCAGTTTGGATGACAGGTAACGTCTGAGTTCATTATATCTTTCCAGTTTAACAACCTGGCTCTCTACCTTTGCTTCAAGGCTCTGGTTCAGCTGGAGCAATTCATGCTGGGCCTTCCGGAGCTCTGTGGTTCGTTCATCCACCTTATGCTCTAATTCCCGGGCATATTCATCCAGCATGGATTTTGCAGCTCTCAGATCTGTATTTGTTTTCTCAATGGCAAGATAGGCGTTGTTCTTGGCCCGGATGCTTCTTCGAAGCTGGTCCACGGTTTCAAACATTTCCCGTCCCGACCCTTTGGGCATTTTCCGGAATCTGAATAACTGGGAAAGGCGGCGAAAAAAGGAGATTCGGTCGTATGTGATTTCCAGGATAAAATAGGGAGCATTGAATATCTCGCCCGCGGTTAAAAGGATCTGATCGTCAACCTGTATGCTTTGTGTGATAACAATGGCTTCTCTTTTTTCCCATGAGCTTGGTGAGTAATCTTTCGGGAGTTTGGAGTACTTGCCCAGGAAAACCTTCTTCCCACGGACAACCTCTGACTCCAGCAGGACCTTTTCACCCACCACAAGGCGTCCGCCGTCAACAGGGTTTTTCAGGGTCATCACATCCCCTTCGACCTTGACATCAAGGTTATAGGGAATAAAGTCGGGTTCCTGATTAAACAGGGTCTCGGGGTTGTAAGAATTTATAGGTTGCTCTACGGAAGCGGGCGGCAGTCCCCAGATGGTGGGGATTGACGAAATAATCCCCCTCAGATACGGGTCCCCAATGTAATCCCAGTTTGGGTTGAAATCATCATGAAATTCGACCTTTATAACAGTCCTGATTTTTTTAAGGCGGATGTCATACGTGGGCGGGAGGATGATTTCGATCTCTTTGGTATCGTTGGAATTATTGTTGAAAAACGGGAGTCGCTTGAACCCGTCACCGGGTGTGGCAAAAAGTCTCACAAAATAATAGAAGCGTCCCCAGGCATTAAGCCGTGTTGAAGACGCGCCGCAGTTATAATAGAGATTCTGCTCATTAACCAGTCTCTTGGCTCTTCGGAAAATCCGTTCAAAGTTTTCAAAAGTGGTCCATTCATCTTCGTCCAGGAAGAAGTCCCTTGAAGAGGTGTACTCGTCAGTAGGGTAGGGGAGTCCGTCAAATAAGTCCTGATAACTGCCCAGCTTACTCATCACATAGGTGGCGATGATTTTGGTATTCCGGTTGCATATACAATCCAGGCGGCTCATGGCCTTTTCTCCAAAAAACAGTCTGATGCGCTGTATTTACAGATGCAGAAAAAAGTCTTGCACCGTATACCTTATCGCTTTGCCTATCGAGAGTTTGAAATTCTACACGTCGGATGGATGAAAACAGCATAATAACTTTGATTTCGACCAAACGTCAAGATGGTTTATGAACCTGAGCCAATTGTGTCCTGTTTTGTCCATTATCAAAGATATCGAAGGCATTACCCTAACGTCAATGGCATTAACTTAAGTGATTCTTTTATCCAGTGATCGAGAAATGTGATCGAGAAATGCGTACTGCAGAGGGTTTTATGTCCAACGATTTTTTTAAATTGCACCATTAGACTTTACTTCCATGTAAAGAGACATTGAACAGTCGAATAGCGAATCACAAGTGACGAGTGACGAAGGATGGAATTGCTTCGCCATATTTATCT
>JAFDJF010000315.1 GCA_019307645.1 Deltaproteobacteria bacterium | reverse complement strand
AACCGGTTTCCCTGCCCAGGAGCCTCCCCATTTTGCTCTTTTTAACCAGGTCTTCAATACTCTGGTGTATATGGGTAAATCGGTTTATTTTGTTTCCGGTAAGGTGAGATGTCGCGGTCATGAGATCTTCATGTTCGGGCATATCCGCAATCTCATATGTCTTGGCCACCGCCTGCATGGATGGTCTTATGATCGGGTTGTCCACTACATTTTTCAGCCGCTCGCCAAACATGTAGACCACAAGGTTTAATTTTCGCAGGCTGTTTTCATATTCCTCTGCAGTCATCATCGTCATGGCGGTCCCCCCTTAATCATTTATAGTAAGCGTTCACGGGTTCAAAGGTTCAGGGGTTCAAGCCCGCCCTGGCCTCCGGCTCGTAGCAGCCTACGCCTCGGAGAACCCGACGTGATGTGGCTATGAAATTGCTTTCACATTCTATGAGTTTAGCTTTCCATCACCACATCTTGACATGCTAGGTCTGGGCCAGGGGTTCCATTCTTGTCTCTAGACTGCATTGCGGCAGGTTTTGTGTCAGAAATGCCTCAAGCCGCTCCCGGTCGGCCATGCCCAGCATCCGCCCTTTTTCCTTTCCCTCATGGAACAGTAGAAAAACCGGTGTACCCTTTATACTGTACATCTGTTTGAATCCGTTAATAAAATCCTCTTCCAGCCGGCGCATACCGATCAAACCGTCATACGTCTCTAAAACCTGCTTTAACACCCGAATCTGTTCTGAATACTCCTGTCCTTGCAGCATGCACATCAGCAATACAGGCTTTTCCGTGCAGAGAACCTCCGTCTCAAAATTGCTGTTGCTGATGACGGTAATCCGATGATTGACTGATGTCGCTGTTTCCATTGAAATCTCCCATACGCATTGAGGCTGCATCGCTCTACCGAAATGCCGGTATCAAATTTATCTTTCGGTCGAACAGATTGTTGATAATATTACAAATACCATGCCAGAAAGCCTATTGACCGGTATTGAACATAACCATTTAATTATATATAATATTATAAATACAACCGTTGATAGTGGATGTCATATGATCGCATTAACAATGTGTCACAGCACGCTTATGTGTCGGCGCATAACTGCGCCATGGCACACAAATTGGGCTTTGGAAACAATCCGTTTGAATTTTACATGATCATTGATTTATGGTTTGCAAGTTTGTAGTCTTATGTTTAAAATACACAGCGCTACACCGCATTTTAAGGAAATGTTCGCCGCTTTGCAGGCTATGGTCGAAGGCCCGGCCGAGATTGAAATGTACGAGGAGCCGGCCGGATTGAACAGGTAGGACAATCATTTAAGAGGGGTGGATTATATGGAAGTCAAGTTCATCAAACGCAATATTTTTCAACGCCTGTTGGGCCTGCCCACAACCAGGCCGCCATCGGATGAAAAATGCTGGACCTATAGGAACGGAACCGTGACAATCGATCTTGCCCGGGCGCCGGAGCTTTCAAAGATCGGCGGCGCCATTCGTCTCGAGAAAAAGAATCTTCCCGAACGCATATTGGTCATACGGACCGACGACGGCAGATTCCACGCTTTCCTGAATAAATGCAAACACATGGGCAGACGGCTGGACCCGGTTCCCGACACTGAAACGATCCAGTGCTGCAGCGTCAACAAGACAACCTACGATTTCAAGGGTGAGGTATTATTCGGGCCGGCCAAGAAATCTGTTCAACCCTATCCGGTCACGGTCACCGATAAAACGCTTGAAATCAAGCTCTGACAGACATCGATTTCCTGATTCTTAGGCAGTTTGAACATCAACCCTTCAGTTCCGTCACGGCAGTAATGATAACCAGTGATCTGCGCTGATTATCATGATTTTCAAATCATTGTTGGAAACAAGTTTGCAGATGTCGCTTCTATTGACAAGCTGGACTGCCGGAATATTGAGAATTTTTTGAAATTTCACCAGACTTTTTGATGCATCATCATTAGATAATTTGGTTTCAATAAGAAGGAGAGGGTTTTGGTTGTTTGAAATCAGGAAATCAACCTCTTCCCTGTCTCTGTTTCTTAGATAATGCAAAGAGAAATTCCCGAGCCCGAGATCATTCCAGTTTGATACGGCCCGAAAAAGTTCCAGAGCGACCATATTTTCAAATTTTGCTGCCGGGGAATCAATTCCGGCATAATCGAAGAGATACAGCTTCCTTTCCTTTGTGATGGCCCTTGATATTTTTCGAGTCCACGGTGCTATTCTGAAAACAATAAAAAAGTTTTCAAAGATCTCAATCCAATTTCTGACGCTGTCAAATGACACATGAACATCTCTGGAAAGACTTGCCATTGAAAGCGGACTGCCGATCTTAGAAGGGAGCAGAGAAAAAAGTATTTCAACATCTTCAATATTGCGAAGTGATGCGAGATCACGAATATCTTCTCGTAAAAGCTGCTTTCTGTATGTATTTGACCAGATCCGGTAGAATTCACTTGTTCCATCAAGGTATGGGTCCGGAAATCCGGTGAATTGACTTAAATTTTTCCAGATTAGTTGTGTTTCAGGCGGAAAGGCACGGACTTCAATGGGATTAGACAAGAATTGCTCAAACGTGAGATTGTTCCCTGCAAGCTCGGCAAGGGTAAACGGCCACAGATAAAAAATGAAATACCTTCCGGCCAATGAATCCCCTCCTTTTTGATACATATCCAGCCTCCCGCTGCCGGATACAACAAATTTATAGCTCCCTTTATCGCGGTCATACACACTCTTGAGATAATTTTTCCAGTTTGAATACTTATGCAGCTCATCAAATATTATGAGTGGCACAGAATTGTCTTTGCGATGGACTTCTTCATAAAAAGAGGGGTTTTCAATCAGTTTTCGCTTTTCGTCAAGAATATCCCAGTTAAAATAGAGCGAATTATTGAAATCTTCGGCCAGAATCTGCGTGAAAGTGGTTTTGCCTGCCTGCCTCGGCCCAGCAACAAAAACCATTTGCTTGTGCGCAGAAAGCCTTTCCCAGATATTTTCGTATAATATTCTTTCTATTCTCATAATTGACAATATGGGGCCGTAACCTAACATTGTCAAGACAATCTTGGGGCATAACCTAATATTGTCAATTCGCTATTTTAATGGAAATCATAACAAATGTTTAAATTTAAAACACTCTACTTAGAGATTACTCGACGGGCCGCACTAGATTATACTTCTCGATGCGCCTGTAGATCGTCCGCCGGCCGATACCCAGCAGACGGGCTGCCTTGGCAACGTTCCACCCGCTTTTCAACAGGGCTTTTTCAATTTCGCGCCGGTCACCTACCGGTTTTTTTCCTGTCACGGGTTTCCTGGCTGCGGAATGATTCTGTATTTCGACCGGCAGATGCCTCAGCTCTATGGTTTTTCCATGGCACACCACAAAGGCGTGTTCCACAGTGTGTTCGAGTTCCCTGACATTACCCGGCCAGTTATACCCCATGAAGGCATCCAGCACTTCATTGGAAAATGATGTGATCTCTTTCTTGAATGAGCGGTTGAACGATCGGCAGAAATGATCGACCAGCAGTGGAATATCCTCGAGACGTTCCCGCAAGGGAGGCAGGACAATCTCCACGACTTTCAGACGGTAGTAGAGGTCTTCCCTGAATGCACCGCTGCCGACGACCGCTTTCAGGTCTTTGTTGGTGCAGGTAATGATCCGGACATCCGCACGGATTGAGGTGGATTCACCGACGCGCTCAAAGGTTTTCTCCTGAAGGAACCTAAGAAGCTTAAGCTGAATACGGGGTGAGATATCTCCAATCTCGTCCAGAAAAATCGTTCCATCGTTGGCTGTCTGAAAACGACCCTGTGCACTTTTCACCGCTCCGGTAAAAGCACCTTTGACATGGCCGAAGAGTTCACTTTCAAGCAGGTTTTCTACCAGGGCGGAACAGTTGACGGTAACAAACGGTTTAAATGCACGCTTTCCGCTGTTGTGAAGGGCCTTGGCCACCAGCTCTTTTCCGGTACCGCTCTCTCCGGTGATTAAAACCGTTGTCTCCAGGTCTGCAAGATCTTCCAGCAGTTTGTATATCTCACGCATCTTGCGGCTTTTGCCGATGATTTTCTGAAAGCGATGTCGCTCTTTCAGCTCATTCTCCAGTTCATTGAGCCGGGTAATATCTCTGATGACCAGCACGGCGCCCCTGAACTTGCCTGCTTTATCCAGAAGCGGCGAACTTGAAAGATCGACCTTCTGTGAAGGCCGCGACCGGCTCCCGCATTCGATCTGGTATCCCTTCACCGTCGATTTTCGCTTCAGCGTTTCCCACAGCACTTCATGGCAGGCGTTATCGCATCCGCTGGGGCAATCCGTAAACACATTTCCAATGATGTTATTCAGATCGAAACCACAGATTGCCTCTACCGCCTGGTTGGCCTCGATGACCTTGAGGTTGGTATCCACCGTTATGATGGCATCCTTAACACTGCGGAAGATGGCGGCCAGA
>JAFDJF010000314.1 GCA_019307645.1 Deltaproteobacteria bacterium | reverse complement strand
ACATTCGGCCCTGACCAGGCCATTTATACATCAAAACTCTGCGAAATAAAAGGGGACATCTCTGAGGATCAGGCCAATAAAACCGCCGGCGATTTGCTTGCAAACGGCATTATCCAGCAATGGAAGATCTTCTCAGCAAAAGACTGGAACAAAGATGAGGGTATAGGTTTCCCAATACCAAAGGTAATCCTGGACCATGAACCAAAGGCCGGCGCCATTCCCATCAACAGTGATGAAGAACTGAAAAAGATATCCCTTGAACGTAATCTCGCGCTTCAGGACAGGGACATCCCGGTGATACGCGAGTACTTTTCAAGAGAAAACGTCCTGAATGAGAGAAAAAAGGTCGGCCTGGACCTGCCTACAGATGTGGAACTGGAATACCTCTCACAGGCCCGCAGCGACCACTGCAACCATAATACCTTCAGGGGGCTTTTTAGATACCATGATCTAGCCACCGGACATAAAGAAACAGTAGACAGCCTTTTCAAGACCTGCATTGAGGCCCCTACCCTGCTGCTAAAGGATCAGAAAGACTGGGTTAAATCGGTCTTATGGGATAACGCCGGAGTGGGGAGTTTCGATGAAGATCATTACTATGTTATCACCGGCGAAACCCACAACAGTCCCTCCAACATGGAGGCCTATGGAGGCTCCATCACAGGCATCGTGGGTATTTACAGGGACCCAATGGGCACGGGAAAAGGCTCAAAGCTGATCCTTGGCATGTACGGCTATTGCGTGGGCCACAGGGAATATGAGGGAGAACTTACGCCCCACCTCCACCCCCGCCGTTTGCTGGATGGAATCATTGAAGGTGTCAGAGACGGCGGTAACAAAAGCGGCATTCCCACGCCATTTGGATTACTCCTTTTTGACGAAAGTTATCTGGGGAAATGTCTTGTTTTTGTCACGGCCATGGGAATCATGCCTGCACAGGTCGAAGGTGAACCCTCCTACGAAAAGCGGACAAGCCCCGGGGATCTCATCATCATGTCAGGAGGCAGGGTCGGCAAGGATGGTATCCATGGTGTAACAGCCGCATCAGAGACCTACAGTGAGCATACACCGGCCGGCCATGTGCAGATCGGAGACCCTTACACGCAGAAAAAAATGCATGATTTTCTTCTCGAAGCAAGGGATGAGGGCCTGGTTGCCTTTATTACAGATAATGGCGGCGGCGGCCTGTCTTCCTCCATCGGCGAATCTTCCCAATTCAGCAACGGATGTCTGGTCCACCTGGACAAGGTCCCACTGAAATACGACGGTCTGGATCAATGGGAAATCTGGATTTCAGAGTCTCAGGAAAGAATGACGATTGCCGTAAAACCGGAACATCTGGATCGCTTCATGGCGCTTTCGGAAAAGCACGCTGTGGAAAGCACGATCATTGGTGAGTACAACGATTCAGGATACCTGCAGTTGAATTACAAGGGAAAAACCTGTGCATATGTCAGGATGGATCTCCTGGAATCAGACTTCCCCCAGTGGGAATTTGATGCAGAATGGACCCCCCCCGAGATCAGGGGACTGACCGAGCCGGTCCTGAAGGAGCCCGAGGACCACGGCGCCCTTTTGAACGCCATCCTTTCCCGACCCAATATATGCTCCCGAAACTGGATTGCCAGGCAGTATGACCATGAAGTCCAGGGCGGAAGCGTGATTAAACCGCTTGTGGGAAAGCAACGGGACATACCCACTGACGCAGCGGTTGTCAAACCCGTACTGGAATCAAACAGGGGAATTGCCTTTTCCCAGGCCCTCATCCCCTTTTATTCGAAGATTGACACCTACAACATGACGGCCGCAACAATCGATGAGGCCGTTCGAAAGGTACTGGCGGTAGGGGGAAGCCTGGATCATATTAGCGGGGTGGACAACTTCTGCTGGCCCACAATCGAGTATCATCCCATAATGAATCCGGACGGCAAATTCAAGGCAGCACAGCTTGTCAGGTCCAACTGGGCCTTGAGAGACTACTGCATGGCTTATGGCATACCCCTTTTATCCGGAAAGGACAGCATGTATATCGACGGCAACCTGGAAGGTCCTTACGGTGAAAGGCGCAAGGTGTCCGGGCTGCCGACGCTGCTGTTCACGGCCTGCAGTGTCGTCAGTGATATCTCAAAGTGCATAACCATGGATGTCAAGTTCCCGGGAGATCTTGTCTATGTCCTGGGAGAAACAAAGAATGAGCTCGGCGCAAGCGAATACTACCAGGTGATGGGCGGCGCTACCGGCCTTAATGTCCCTGCCGTTGACACTGAAGAGCTCCTGCCCCAATACCGGGCACTTCAAAGGGCCATTCTGGAAGGTCTGGTCTCTTCCTGTCATGCCGTATCCAGGGGCGGTCTGGGCGTACATCTGACAATGGTTGCCATGGCAGGAGAACTGGGAATGGACTTAAGCCTTGGCCGGGTACCTGCTGTTAACGGCCTTTCCGTGAGCCGGATTCTCTATTCCGAGTCCTGCGGCAGGTTTGTCATAACTGTGGCGCCTGAAAAAAGACAACGCTTTGAGGAGGTCTTTTCCGGCATGAAGACCGGTCTGATCGGTACTGCCACAGAATCTCCTGGTTTTTCTGTCAAAGACAGTAATGGGCAGACAATTATTAAAGAAGACATCCACAAGCTGAAAAAATCCTGGAAAAAACCGTTCGGAGATCTGACATGACACATAATGCTCAGCAGAATGTTCCTGACGAAAAACAGGTTAAGGCGCTGGTCCTTACCGGTTATGGACTGAACTGTGATTATGAGACCGATTTCTCATTAAAAATGGCGGGAGCCGACTCCCACAGGATACACATCAACGAAATGATCTTCGGCGGGACAGCAGGAGCGGAAGTAACGCTTTCGGACTACCACATTCTGGTCTTCGGCGGCGGCTTCAGCTGGGCTGATGACCATGGGGCGGGGGTCCTGATGGCCACAAAGCTCAGGCATCATTTAGGTGAGCAAATTCAACATTTTATATCAGACGGCAAGCTGGTACTGGGAATATGCAACGGTTTCCAGTGTCTGGTCAATCTGGGTCTCCTCCCGGGTTTTGATTACATGTATCAGGACAGGAGTGTCGCGCTCACCTATAATGACTCAGGCAATTTTGTAGATGACTGGGTGAACCTTAAAGTCCACCAGCAGTCACCATGTGTTTTTTCCAAAGGCCTCGACAGGCTGGAACTCCCTGTCAGGCATGGAGAAGGCAAGTTCTATGCAGCCGAAGAGACCATTGAGCGCCTCTTTTCAAACAATCAGATCGTATTGCAGTATGCCGATGAAAAAGGAGGCCAGGCAGACGGCAGGTGGCCCCTGAACCCCAATGGATCGCTGAGGGATATTGCCGGCATATGTGACCCCAGTGGCAGAATCTTCGGCCTGATGCCACACCCGGAGGCCTACAACCATTATACCAACCATCCAAACTGGACCCAAAAGAAAGAAGCCCTCATGCGTCAGGGAAAAGCTGTCGAGGCTGAGGAAGGTGAAGGCATCAGGATCTTCAGAAATGCGGTGGAATATATCAGGGCGGCGTTGAGTGATCAGTAATCAGAGGGCAGACGACGGACAACAGAGGACAGTGAACGATTAACCCGGCAACAAATTATGTCATTCCGGCCGCAGCATAGCGGAGAGCCGGAACCCAGCAACCAGCAACCAGTAACCGGCATTCAGCTACCAGCAACCAGTAACCAGAAACCAGCATCTAGTAAATCGGCAACCATCCTTCCTGCACCTCATCCAGTTTCGGGTTTCTAATGTCTTTTTCTGAGAGAACAGGGGTTTCTATCGGCCAGTCAATACCAATTGTCGGATCTGCCCAGAAAATTCCGAACTCATCCTCCGGGGAATAAAAATCAGTACATTTATATATGACATCAGCGCTGTCACTCAGGACACAAAAGCCATGGGCAAAGCCCTCAGGCACGTAAATCTGGTGCTTGTTTTCAGCTGAAAGATGTGCACCGACCCACTGTCCGAATGTGGGAGAGCCGCTTCGAATGTCCACTGCCACGTCAAATATCTCGCCCGTAACAGCATAAACCAGTTTTCCCTGGGCGTGTCCGAGCTGATAGTGAAGACCCCGGAGCGTACCTCGCTGTGAATGGGAATGGTTGTCCTGGACAAACGTACGACCTGCCCCTCCCTGCGCATATTTTTCCTTGTGAAAGGTCTCCAGGAAAAATCCCCTGGCATCTTTGAATACATGAGGTTCAATAAGGATAATCCCGGGGAGGGATAACTCAGTAAATCGTACTGACATCTATTTTCCTCCTTTCGATACCCTGTGGCTCTGTTGTTGAGAGATGAGAATCAGTTACTTAGTGTCCATCCAGAAATGAGGATTTTTGTTCAAAATCAAGGCATGCGAAAAAAATAACCGCAGGCATATAGTTGATATTCCGAGGATTATTTTTTGAGCATAACGCAGATATTGGACAAAAAGACCATTTATGGATGGGCA
>JAFDJF010000811.1 GCA_019307645.1 Deltaproteobacteria bacterium | reverse complement strand
AAGTCGCTGCACCTTATATTCATCAATATAGCCGTAACCCCCGTGCGTCTGAAGCGCTTCATCTGCACAATGGATGGCTGTTTCGGCACAATATTGTTTGGCCATGGCAATGAGTGCCCTGTCCGCCTTGCCCTGATCCAGCAACCATGCAGCCTCGTAATACAGGTTCCTGGCTGCCCTGATCCGGGTAGTCATTTCAGCGATCTTGAACTGGGTGGCCTGGAAGGTATTCAGGGGCACACCAAACAGATGCCTTCCCTGTGTATACTGGGTCGCCTCTTTAAGCGCTGAGCGGGCCAGTCCCACTGCCTGGGCACAGATACTGAGCCTCAATATGTCCAGGTAGAAATTCACTTCTTTTAGACCATCTCCCTCCTTGCCCAACAGATTTCCGTGCGGCACGCGCACATCTCTAAAGGAGATTTCAGCAGCGTCAGATGCCCGAAGCCCCAGCCTGCCCCGTATTTTCGTGGATTTATAACCGGGTGTGTCTGACGGAACAAGGATAAAGCTGTAACTTTTCTCACGGGAGGGATTCTCAGGACCTGTCCGGCAGTAGACAAGCACATATTCAGCCGAGGTCCCGTTTGAAACAAACGTCTTGGAACCGTTTATGACCCACTCGTTACCATCCCTGGCAGCAGTGGTTGCAGCGTGTGTCACATCCCAGTCTCCGTCAGGTTCTGTGATGGCGGTGCCCACAATGGTTTTCCCGGATATAAGTCTTGGGAGTATGAGCTGTTTCTGGTCCTCTGAGCCAAAAAGACTGAGGATTTCAGACCCCAGTGTTGTGGACAGGATGGCCTGGCCCATCCCCGGATCTACAGCCCAGAATTCCTCAGTGACCAGACAGTGCTCGAAAAAGCCGTATTCCGCCCCTTCGTATTTTTCTTCGATAAATAGACCTACAAAGCCCAGTTTGCATGCTTTTTTCCAGATCTTCCGGTTAAAGCTCTCGTTGCGGTCAAATTCAAGAGCCACATCCGGAAATTCACCCATTGCAAACTCCCGGGCCGCGTTTATGATATCCTGCTGTTCCCTGCTGAATGTGAAATCCATCCGTTTTCTCCATAATAATGGTTAAACAGAGTTGATGGTCACGTAAACAGTCAGAAAACATCTTTTCTCGTCATTCCGGCGAAGGCCGGAATCCAGTTATATCAATATGTTCTGGATGCCGGATCAGGTCCGGCATGACGATTTCGGACTTTTTACGGAATCGTCAGAGTTGAGATCGTGACATTATGGCCCGTACCCCGTGAACCACCTGTCACGGCTGTGCTTTTCGTAAGAAAAAGAGACCCCCACACGGCCTGACTCGGATTTATTGAGAAGTTACCGCAGATCAGAATAACCGCCTGGATATCGTCAGCTTTTCCGCCTCTTTGGCGCCTTCATATATCTCCAGTATTTTTGCGTCCCGGTAGCACCTCTGGATGTCATATTCATCCAGGGTTCCGTATTCTCCATGCAATCGCAAGGCCTTGTCACACACCCATACTGCCGTTTCTCCAGCCGCATACTTGGCCATGGCATTCAGACTCGGATCAATATCTCCCTGGTCGACTTTCCATGCGGCTTTATAGGTAATATTTCGGACCATTTCGGTTTTTGTGGCCATTTCCGCCAGCAGGAACTGAACTCTCTGGTATGATGATAGAGGTTTTCCGGCAAATCTTCTTTTCTGGACATATTTTACAGTTCTATCCAGTGCCCCCTGGGCAAGGCCGACTCCCTGGGAAGCTACCATGGTTCTGGTAACATCAAAGAAATGCATCATATGATAGAACCCCATTCCCTCCTCACCGATAAGATTTTCACAGGGGACGCGCACGTCTTTAAAGGCTATTTCTGCGGTGTCGGTTGTCCTGATCCCCATTTTCCCCGTGATTTTCTGTCTTGTAATACCTTCTCTGTCCGATTCAATCAGGCGTCCCGTTGGTGATAAATATCTTGCTGCCGTTAATAACATATTCATCTCCGTCCTTTAATGCGGTGGTTTTTCCGGACACAACGTCTGTGCCTGAATCCGGCTCCGTATAAGCACCGGCAGATAAAAGCTCTCCTTTCAGCAGCCTGGGCAGATATTTTTTCTTTTGCTCTTCGGTTCCGAAAAAAACGATGTTTTCAGAGCCAAAGGTTGATGCGCCCATGGCGGCCATCCCCAAACCCATGTCTATCCGGGAGATCTGCTCAGTTACAATAGCGACTTCCAGCGAACCATATCCCGGCCCGCCATATTCCTTGGGGATAAAACAGCCGACCAGGCCTTCTTCGCAGGCCAATTTGACAACATCCCTGGAGAATTTCTCTTTTCTCTCGTATTCCCTGAATAGAGGAGCCAGCACCTCGACAGCGAACCGGTATGCTTTCTTCTGGATCTTCTGCTGTTCTTCGTTCAGTGCGAAATCCATTTTCTAACCCTTACTTCAGTCAGCGCAGATCTTTTTGATCTGGTCCAACAATTCAAAGATCATCCTGAAGTGAAAAACATGCATAGCTACAAACTGCTTGAGCGTGTTTTGAATGAACAATGCAATCTCAACGTATGAGACAAAACAAATTCGGTTACAGTAAAACCGCCTAAAGAAATTCCTTCGGATTCTCTTTGAAATCCATCAGATCCGGACGCAACATACAGTGGCCAGAAAGGGCAGGGTTATCGGGTACAGGTCATGGAGACCTACAGTAAGGATGAAGACCCCATAAGTAGGAAGAAAAATCTCAACCTGTTTACCCATGTAGAAGTTCAAAATCGTGTCTGAACGGACTT
>JAFDJF010000313.1 GCA_019307645.1 Deltaproteobacteria bacterium | reverse complement strand
CACCTCAATGGGATAAGGTTGACATGAAAAAACGCGTGATCCGCCTTGAAGCTGGTGACACGAAAGACAAGGAAGCCCGAGAGATCCCCATATTTGATGAACTGTATGAGATCCTCAAAATTGTACCCAAGGCAATCCATGACAATCATGTGTTTCTCTATAAGGGGAGACCTATAGGGGATATTAGAACATCTTTAACCAATGCCTGTGAGGAGGTCGGAATACCCTATGGGCGCAAAGTCAAGGACGGTTTTGTCTTCCACGATCTCCGGCACACGTTTAACACCTACATGAGAAAGGCCGGTGTTCATGACTCTGTGATAATGGAAATTACCGGGCATTCAACCACAGAGATGTTTCATAGATACAACACTGTTGATGTAGAGGATAGGACGCAAGCGGTTAACCAGATGGGGGCTTATTTGCAAGTGTTAGACAAAACGTTAGATAACGAGTCCCAAGACAAAAAAAAGGAGTTAGCAAATTCCGCTAACCCCCTGAAATTATGTGGTGCCGAAGGCGAGACTCGAACTCGCACATCCGTACGGACACTAGACCCTGAACCTAGCGCGTCTACCAGTTCCGCCACTTCGGCACGTAAATAGGGTTGATATTTTTGAAAAAAAGGTTATATTACCGGGCAAAACTTGTCAACACTTATTCCGGTTATAACCGGCCTATGTTTTGTGGCCGTTTTTCTTTTCTTTTATCCGATCCCGCTGATATTCCGGGGGCACTGGTTTAGCAATGACTGTTATTTTTAATCTGGATCAACTCGAAAAACCATTAAAGAATCCTGTGCTGACCATTGGAAACTTTGACGGGGTCCACAAAGGGCATGTGGCTCTTTTCAACAAGGTAAAAGAAAGGGCCGGTCTCATCGGTGGTCAATCCGTGGTTATGACCTTTGAGCCCCATCCCATAAAGGTCATGATGCCCGGGAACGGCCCGCCCCTGATTACTCCCACACAACAGAAACTCAAACTGATTGAAGATACAGGCATCGATGTTATCCTCTGCGTCCCGTTTACAGAAGAGTTCGCCATGATTTCTCCTGAAGGATTTGTCAAAGATCTTCTGGTGGACAGAATAGGCATCAAAGAAATCGTTGTGGGGTATGATTACTGCTTCGGTAATAAACGCACCGGCAATATTGAGCTTCTGAAAAAAATGGGTGCTGAGCTTGGCTTCCTGGTTCATGTGGTTGGACAAATTCTTCTTGAGGATATGCTGGTCTCAAGCACCACTGTCAGGAATCTTGTTCAGGAAGGGAATCTGGCTGAAGCAAAAAAACTGCTGGGGAGAGACTACCAGGTATGCGGAACCGTTGTTAAGGGCAAAAACAGAGGGGGGAGACTCCTCGGCTTTCCAACTGCCAATCTGGAACTCATCGATGAATTGACTCCCAAACTGGGTGTGTATGCCGTAAGGGTCCTCATTGACGACAACGTATATAACGGGCTAACCAACATCGGGTTTAACCCCACCTTTGGGAACAACGTCTTTTCAGTAGAAACCCATATCCTCGATTTTTCCGGAGACCTGGTCGGCAAAACCATCAGGGTGAATTTTCTTAAACGGCTGCGGGATGAGAAGACCTTTAAATCAATAGAAGATCTCTCCGGGCAGATCAAAAGAGATTCCCTCCGGGCAAGAGAATTGTTCAGCCGGCTGAATGGTAAAGTTGAAGGGTTCAAAGGTCAAAAAGGATAAAAACGAACGTCGAACGAAAGGCAAAACAAACACAAAAAAATCCTCCTCTTTATGAAACACGTTGGTCCTATCTTGACGGCATCTGATCAACAATGCTCACCGTTTTCAGGCTTCCGCATTCCGCATTCCCCACTCCGCATTTGAAACATCTCCCTTCGGAATTCCTTCCGCGGAAGTTGAGAACGCACCTTTCCCTGGCCGTAAAACCCGGCCCCCAGGATAAAATCTTTCCCAAGGCTGAGTATCACGTAACCTTTCTCCAACGACAGATCCATGGGGAGGGCTTCATCTGCCAGGAGATTTTGAAGCTGTTTTTCATCGACCTCAACCCTTGCTCTGGTAGCCGTATGGCCAAAGGTCTGAATCATTCTTGTGGTGGGCTTCACAAATGCCCCCACTTTCTGAAAGGCCTTTATGCCCACCTTTGATACCTTGAGCTGTGCCGCTAAGGCTATCTGAGGGGCATGTTTCATGAGCGACCAGCTCCTCTCCCTCCTGAACAGGAGATATTCATCAAACAGCCTTTCAGGGATCCCGAACCGATCTTCCAGGTACAAAAAAAGGCTGTGCCGCTCAGCTTCTTCTGCCAATTCTGGCCATGAAGAATCCCACTGAATCAAGTCTGTGGGGGTAAAATCTGGCAGATCTGTTGAGCTGTCCGTCATATTTTTCCTGTCTCCATTCACATATCCCCGGTTCATGATGCGCTCCCGTATCAAAGGGCAGCAGTCTTGCATCCCTGTTGTCCAGCAGATGGTTGACGACCGATTCATTTTCCTCAGGATTGAAGGTGCAGGTGGAGTAAAGCATCACCCCATCTACTTTCAAAAGGTCAAATCCTCTTAATATAATCTTTTTCTGCAGGTCGGGGAGCATTCCCTTTGACTTCCTTTCTCTGTAGAAAACAGACTCCCCTGTCTTTCTGAACATGCCCTCCCCTGAGCACGGCACATCAGCCAGCACAAAATCAAATGGGTGTTTCATGGGGAACTGCTGAGCCTGGTATCCCGAGACAACAGTGTTAAGCACGCCCAGTCTCGAAAGGGTATGGCCCAGACCCACATGCCTGCGCGGATAAAGTTCGTTGGCAACGATCACCCCGGTATTTCCCGTCAACTGGGCCATATGCGCAGTCTTCCCGCCAGGGGCAGCGCACATATCAAGGATATAGGAACCTCCCTCCGGGGCAAGGGCGACGGACGCAAGACAAGACGTCAAAGCCTGCGGGTGGATGTATCCTGAAAAGTATTCCGGTAGATTCCCCGGGGACTCTAATCCGGGTGCCAGATACAGGCTGTCATCACTTTCAATGGACTTTTCAAGACGCACTCCCCTCGTCTTTAGCAGTTGCACAAGGGGCTGCGGTTCAACCCTTAGCCTGTTAATCCTGAGATGGGTTTGAAAGGGCTTTTGGAGACTTTCCTGAAACAGGTCGAAATCCGGTATGATTTCACGATACGATTCAAAAATCGGTTTCATTGTTGCTTAAGGGTTCAAGGATTCGAGGGATCAAGGGTTCGATGTTCGACGTTCATCTTTTTAAGTTTCATTCTTCTTCTTTTCCGGAATTTTTATACGCTTTCACCATACGGATGATAAAACCGAGCACAAGGGTAGCGCTGATAAGGATAATAAGGTTGGAAGCAAAAAAAGTCATGATGAAGTTAAAGGGATCTTTCAGTTGATAGGCCATGATCAGAACATGGACCCCGAATGCAAGAAAAAAGCAGCCTACCAGTACAAGGAGGACCTGCCGTATCCACCAGAATATATCATACATAGGAGGTAACTACTCAGGTTATAAGGTTCACGGTTCACGGCTAAAAGCAATGAAGGAAAGATTCTATTGAGGGAATTGTCAATCGGAGGAGGTTTTTCCATTTAAAAGGTCTAACATGGGCAGAACCAGATCGTCACAGGCTGTATAAGGGTCCGTCTTTCCCTCTACAATGGCCTTCACAGCCTCATCAAAATCACCCGTATCAGTGAGTCTGCGGCTCACCTTCTCAATAAGCCGGTTTTTCAGCATTTCCGCAAGTTCTTCACGAACCTTTGGTTCTCTTTTCCTTATATTCAATCCGTCGCCGGACCCGGCAAGGTGCGTGCCGTGTCTGTCGATTTCCTCCAGGAGCCCCTCCGTTCCTTTGTCAAGTAAGGCCTGTGTCCTGAGGATGGGAGGCTTCCATGCCCCTTCCCCATATTTCTTTTCATCCATCTCGATCATCAGTTTCAAATGGCTTTCGGTCCTGTCAACACCCTCCCTATCCGCCTTGTTTATGACAAAAATATCACCCACCTCCAGGATGCCTGCCTTGATGACCTGAATGTCGTCACCCATTCCCGGCATGACCACAATTACGGTGGTATGGGCGCTTTTTACAACATCCACTTCATCCTGGCCGACCCCAACGGTCTCCACGAGGATAAAATCCTTACCCATGGCATCCAGGACATCAATGGCGCTTCGCGTGGATTGAGTGAGCCCCCCGAACTGCCCGCGAGTCGCCAGGGAACGAATGAACACTCCCGGGTCCGTACAGTGGCGCTGCATCCTGATTCGATCTCCCAGGATTGCACCGCCACTGAAAGGACTGGTGGGGTCAACGGCCAGCACACCCACGGTCTTGCCGCGTCTTCTCAGGTGGCTGATCACCTGATCAACCAGTGTGCTTTTCCCCACACCAGGGGCCCCGGTAATCCCTACCACATAGGCCCTTCCCGTATGAAGATAAAGCTCCTTCAGTATCCCCCTTAC
>JAFDJF010000312.1 GCA_019307645.1 Deltaproteobacteria bacterium | reverse complement strand
CATTGGCCATTCCGACGGAAAGGGTCTTCAGGTACATCACCGCCCTTAAACGAAAAGATATGGTTGCGCTGGAAAAGATATCCGGACGAACGCCCATATTTCAGCTAGTGCCGCAAGAGGTATAACACAGTGGAAGATAAAAAAGTTTTAGTCGTTGGGGGAGGTCTCGAAGGAGTCCGTGCTGCTGCTGAAAAGGCAAAGGCAGGGAACCGGGTAACCATTGTAGAGAAATTCCCCACCCTGGGTGCGGAAAGAATTCCAAGAGACAGAATTATCACGCCTGATCACGCATTTGAAAATCCCGAGCTGGATCAAGTCCGAAATAACGAAAATGTTGAGATCCTTACCTACAGTGACCTCAAAAAAGTCACACAGGCAAATGGCAAGGTCCATGCAAGCATTTTGAACAAAAGCCTCAGGGTTGATAATAGCAAATGCAATGACTGCAAGGCCTGTATCAAGGTCTGTCCGGTGAACATGTTCGATGATTTTGATGAGGGTTTTACATTCCGTACGGCTGTAGATTATTTTAATCCTGCAACAGGTGAATATAACATTTTCAAGGAAGACATGCCGGTGTGTCAAAAGGCATGTCCCGTTAATCTGGATATCCGGACATATGTGGGCCAAATCGCGGACGGAAAACATCTTGATTCCCTTGCCACAATCAGAGACAGACTTCCATTGCCTGGCAGCATTGGAAGGGTCTGCCCCCACCCCTGTGAGACGGCCTGTAATCGACAGTACCTGGACGAACCCATCAGCATATGTTTTCTTAAGCGATACGTGGCTGATGTGGAGCTAAACGAGGGGATCGAACCTGCGTATGAAACCCCGGAGAAAAAACTTCCGGGAAAAATTGCCATTATTGGCGCAGGACCTGCGGGGCTTACATGTGGTTATGATCTGGCAAGGATGGGTTACGAGAATATCACCATATTTGAGGCCCTGCCGGTTCCGGGCGGCTACCTATGGGTAGGTATTCCCGAATATCGTCTTCCCAAGAAGCTCCTCCAGCGCGAGGTGGATCTTATCACCAACATGGGAGTGGAAATCAAATATAACACTCGGGTCGGAAAAGACATTACACTCGACCAACTGAGAAACGATTATGATGCCGTGTTTATCGGAGCCGGTTGCCACATAGGTCTCAAGCTTCGCTGCCCCGGTGAAGATGAGTATCAGGGCAAAGGGATTGTAGACTGCGTCACCTTCCTTCGAGAACAGGCTTTAGGGACTCTCCCGGAGGCCAATGGCAAACTCATCGTCATCGGCGGTGGCAATGCGGCCATTGACTCGGCCCGGGTGGGATGGCGAATGGGTTTTGATGAAGTCTACATCCTCTATCGCAGAACAAAGAAGGAAATGCCTGCCAACTCGTGGGAAATAGATGCAGCAGAACACGAAGGTGTTATCATACAGTATCTTGCTGCACCCATTGAGATTCTGGGCGACAACGGAAAAGTGACCGGCATGAAATGCATCAAGATGGAGCTCGGTGAACCGGACGCCTCAGGCCGTAGGCGCCCTGTGCCGATCGAAGGTTCCGAATATATCATTAATGCGGAAACGATTGTCCCTGCCCTCAGCCAGGGTGCGGATTTGTCCTTCCTTGGCGAAGACCATGAATTTGAAATCAACCGCTGGAACACATTTGATGTTGACCCGGAAACAGGTGTCACAAATATCCCCGGTGTATTTGCAGGCGGTGACATCGTGACCGGTCCCGATATCGCCATTCGTGCTGTAGCCGCTGGAAAGACTGCAGCCGGCGGCATTGATCAGTACCTGAGGAGTAAATAAATGATCTATGAAAAACAAAAACGCTATATTATCCCTTTTGACGATGTCCCCACTGACAGGGCGGAAATGCCGGAAATCTCTGTCGACGAAAGAAGGGGGAATTTTACAGAAGTTGAAACCGGTTTCCCCGAAGAGGTTGCGGTCAATGAAGCCAAGAGGTGCCTGAGTTGCAGGCGCTGTCTTGGGTGCGCCCTTTGTTGGGCGGAATGCAAACCCGAGGCCATTGATTTCAGTATCCCGCATCAGGAGATGGAGCTGGATTTTGATGAAGTCATTGTTACCAGAGGGCAGGATAACGCGTTTGATTCGGTTAATTCTGATCTGGGTTATGGAACCTATGCTGACGTGATCACGGATCTGCAGTTTGAGAGGATGCTCTCTCCAACCGGCCCTACAGACGGCCTGGTGATATCTCCCCGTGACGGAGAGATTCCCAAAAGAGTTGCCGTGATCCAGGGAAGCGCCAACGGTGATGAGGACCATCTCCTATCTTCCGTCATCCTGGGTGTCAATGAGGCGATCCTTGCCATTGACAAAGTCGATGATCTTGAAGTGGTTCTTGTTTCCCCGATCAGCCAGTCATTTAAAGATCAGTTTTCTTCTGATGCCGAAGCAATTTCCGGTTTTCAGATTGTGGAAGGGACACCCGAATCTGTGGAAAGGGCACAGGAAAACGGTCCTCTGGGTGTTGCATATTCTCAAAACGGTGACAGTCAAAAAGAAGACTTCGACCTGGTTGTCATTCTGACAAAGTCAAAGGTCTCTCCTGAAATCACTGCGCTGGGGAAAAAATTGGAGCAGGAGATCCTTTAGGGTTCACGCAAAAATAAATTTAGGAGCCAAACAGGAACTATCTGATGGAATTAGCTAATCAAATTAGTCAGAAGCAGAGCGACTATTGTATGGAATGCGGTGTATGCACGGGAAGTTGTCCTGTAAGCCGAGAATTACCAAGTTTTTCGCCAAGACAGATGATTAAAAGGGCCATGATGGATCCTGATGGCGGACTGCTCAAAAGCCACGAGCTTTGGGCATGCTTGAGTTGCGCACTTTGCAGCTCCCGCTGTCCCGTAGGGATTGATTTTCCGGAGTTCATTCGTTCTTATCGTGAAGATGCCAGAAGGGAAGGGAACCTTCCCCTTGAAAGCCATCACGGCATCTTGCAGACCATCACAAGGTTCCAGACACGTGGGATTAGACAGAAACGTACCGAATGGGCTGAAGAAGCAGGAGCGTTTCGCGATAAAGGGGATTATTTTTATTTTGTCGGGTGCCTTCCGTATTTTGATGTGACTTTCCAGTACCTGGAATTGTCCCCCCTTGAAAGCGCTCGAAGTGTACTCAAGATACTGAACAAAATGGGGATAGAGCCTGTTATCAGCAATGATGAACGCTGTTGCGGGCACGATGCGCTGTGGAGCGGTGATATGGAAACGTTTCGCAAATTGGCCGAGATAAACCTGGCGGTAATCAAATCGTCTGGTGCGAAAACCGTGTTTTTCAGTTGTCCTGAGGGATACTTTACCTTTAAGCATCATTATCCAAAATACTTTGGGGACCTACCCTTTGAAGTGCTCCACATGACGGAGTTCCTGGGGCAGGAGCTACCCAACACAGACTTGACATTCCGATCGTCATCTGATGGCACAATTACTTATCAGGATCCTTGCAGGCTCGGACGATTTTCAAAGAATTATGAAACACCCCGTCAGCTTTTGAATCTTATCCCGGACATTGATTTTGTTGAAATGGAGCGGAATAGGGAAAACGCCCTTTGCTGCGGTACGAGTGCATGGATGGAGTGTTCTAATTGTTCAAAGGCGATCCGATTGGAGAGGCTGCAGGAGGCATTAGAGACAGGCGCTAAAACCCTCGTCACTGCTTGTCCAAAATGTCAAATTCATTTTACGTGCGCCCAGAGAAATGCTGAACTGGATCTGGAAGTAGCAGATATTTACGCCTATCTCTTAAAGCAGTTGGACGAGAAAAGCAGCCAAAAAGAGTAAATCTCCTAACCCTTTCAAATAAAAAAACCTCTCATTTCATAAGGAATGGGAGGTTTTTTGTTATCGGGTTATTGAGGGACCCATCAATTAGGTCTTGAGGAAAATCTTGACAAATTCTGCCCAGTCTTCCCCTTTCAGCTCTCCAAAAATATCTTCTACGGATTCGCCACCATCAGCTGCGACATTCATATCTTCATTGGTGGCAGCGAAGAGCCTTTCTCTCTCTTCACTCATGAAATTGTGGGCTTCTTCTCCGTAATGCAGTCCTTTCAGATTCTTTCGCAATTTGGTTGGCTCTACAATAAATAGCCAGCCCTTTTCATAAGGTGATTCATTCAAAAGTTCGGGGTGATCCAGGAGTTGTTCATTGACATGGGATACAATGCCGTCAATAGGGGAGAGAACCTGTGCCACGTCACCATTTTTTCTAACTTGAAACCCCCTTTCGCCCTGTTTAACCTCATGACCAATATTGGGGATCTCTATAGCCTTAAGCCGACCCAGAAGTTTTTGGGCAAAATCGTCCAGGCCCACTCTGACGCGTCCGCCATATTCCGGTTTGGCCCACGTATGCCCTTCATGGTAATAGGTGTCCTCGGCAAGCTCAAAGCCTGCCACCTGACTCTGGGCGCTTACGGGGAGAGTCTCTGCCTGCATTCG
>JAFDJF010000311.1 GCA_019307645.1 Deltaproteobacteria bacterium | reverse complement strand
CCTGTTTTCGGGCGCGCAACCGCTCATGAAAAGCCAGAGAAAAGGGAGCAGGTTATGGAAAGTGATTGGCGCCGGATCCGTTGTTACGGCAAGCTCAACCATGTTGTTAACATGGCTGTTGAATTTTTCAGTGTCCATCAGCGCGCCCATAAAATCTTCTTCACCAATTTCGACACCTAATATCTCATCTATTTCTTTTTGGCCCTGCTTAAGCTGCTCCACATAAAACCGCAGCCTTCGCCAGTCAATATTCATTCCATTTTCCCAATGTTCATCCTGGGTTCTGTCTATCACAACAAAGGGAATGCCCAGGTTGATTTTAAGCATCTCATCCGTCTTCCAGGTAGAATCGCAGTAGTGGGAATATGACACAATCAAATCCGGTTTTGCATATTTTCCATCAAATAAGGAGGCGGTTCGAAGCTTGCAGCAGGAGCAGTGGGCCTCTCCGGGGGAAAAGTAGCGTGCTTCAGCCTTGTCCATCTGTATCCCGGTCTTGTCGAAAAGATTCCCAATGGTCATAAAAACGATCATATCCGGAAATCCCGCATATATGTTGGGGTACTTAATGGAATAGGCAGTAATCAAATCCGGAATATTGCAGGGCATGACCGTATAAATCCGTTTGTCCTTTTCTTCTCCACTAAGAGTAAGATTACATAATTCGCGGATATAGATGCCGAGTGCCATTCTGAGGCCTTTAAGAGACATATCATAAAGATATTTTGCGGTTTCTGATGCCTTTTCAAAATCCTCGGCAGTATTTATTTCCCATATATCGAATGTTTTTGTGATCCTCGTCCATTCAGCCTTGATTTCATCAGGTGTAAATTCGCAAAGCTCAAGAAATGCGGTCAAAGCTGATTTATATGCTTTATCTTTGTCGGCAGCCATGTTGATCTCCATATTGTTCTAAGATATTGTCTCCAGGAAAGCCTCGATCCGTGTTCTCACAGTGCCTCTATCTATCTGCTCATATTCAGACGACAGCTTGATAAAAGGGATCCCTCTTTTTTCTGACTGTTCGGCATTATAATGGGATTCAAAGTCATAACACTCACAGTATTTCAATTGATACCAGATGATTCCCTGTGCACCGAACTCTTTTGCTGTTTCAAATATCCTGTCCGATCTTTCCTGTGTAACGTCTACAACAAAGGGCCATGGGTTCCTGTCTCTCAGATATCCTTCAGCCAGGTTGTCCATAAGGTTCCCTTCGGTCTTAATATCCCGCCAGTAGTAGCGCATTCCTTCTGCGACTTCCTCTATCATGATACGGGCGCCCAGTTCCGCAACAAGGTCTATCACTTTCCAGTCTCCCTGTGCGATGCAGGGGCCGATTATCATGAGTCTGGGACCGGTGCCTTTCCCTTCTTTGTCTTTCAAGTCCTGAACCAGCGTTTCAAGGGTTTCAGCCATGAACACGGGATCACCGATCAGCGATGCATGATTCAAACAGATAAACTCTTTGGTTGTAATTGGAGGATTCGGCGCTTTACGCATCAGGCTCAACGTCTTTAGAGCGCTTCTGATTCGGTTATAAAGCTCGATTGACCCCTTCAGGTTTTCGGGTTTATTGCCTGTAATTTTTTCCAGTTTTGCCACCAGGTCGTCCAGGTTATCCTTGAAATGGCTGACATGATCGTCCCTTTGGGGCATATGCGGCACACCCAGTTTGATAACATCAGCGTTTAAATAGTAACTGTATACATCACCGACCCGCCTCATGGACTGGCAGGAGACCGGATCGACAAACAGATCAGGAATTGTGTATTGAAGTCTTTCACCGGTTTTTCTGTATCCGCAGGCGGCCCTTACAAAGGCACAGATAAACCTCGGGAGCATGGTGTGGGCGATATCAAGGGGATCAGGTTCCCCTCCGAGAATCAATCCCAGTGGGATGGCCTTGCAGGCATGAATCAGTTCTTCGGGCACCCAGTCACCGGGGAAAACACCCACGACCCTGGTTCCGTTTTTCTGGGCCTTGGCGACCTCGAAGACCCTGTTACTCAGATGTTCGTTAAGCCTGCTCCAGGTCTCAGGAGCCAGCATTTCATTGTCCGTTGGCAAAGCCATTATTTGTTCCTCCTTTCAGATTGTCACAAAGGCGAAGAGTGATCAGTGTCCAGTGGTCAGAGGTCAGTGATCAGAGGTCAGTGATCAGTGGTCAGAGGTCAGTAATCAGAGAAAGGGTTTAAGCCTCCCAGCCTCCTGGCCCCCCAGCATTCTTGTAGCCAGTAACCAGAGGGCAGACAACGAACGACGCAAGACTGAAACGGAGAATCGGCGAAGTAAGAGATGAACGCCCAACGTCGAACGAGGGAAAAAGTAGGGTGGGCTGTGCCCACCGGTAAGCTGATGACGGTAATGGTGGACACTGACCACCCCACGAATACGAAACAACGCCGTAGGCCGGTGTTGATTGTTTTCCACAAACCTCTGAACCGTGAACCCTTGAACCTGAGTAGTTAACTATAGGGTTTAAAGCCTGTCGGCAAGTTCGGACAGCCCCAATTCCCCGAGTTTTTCTTTTGAGGGACGTCCGTCGGCCTCAAGACCTCTAAGGGGGTAATACTCCTTTAACATGAGCTCAAGATCGGGTACGGAGCCGGCCGCGGGGCCTTCTTCGGTCGCAGTCAGGATTTGCCTGGGAAGCCGATCGTCCGATGCGGTGATGCCCATAAGGTTGTCAAGACCTCTCTTAAGCATCCAGATCCGTTCACCACATGTCATCAATTCTTCCAGGTCATAATCATATCCGGTTGCTGCCCGCATTAAATCCACCAGATCCTGGCTGTCGATCACAGGCATGAGCATATAACATATGATGGCTGAATTCGTTATCATTCCTAAATTCTGGGAAATCACCACCATTTCAGCCTTGCCTTCACTGGACTGTCCCTGATAACCGCCTTTAATTCCAACTTCAGGCCAGACAAAAAGGCCCTGCTCTATGGAATAGGTCAGGTCATTGGTGTGACAGGCCCCGCGAACTCCGGTGGCATAGGACAGGCCCAATCCGTGATAGGCCCGGGGATCGTGCATGGGTGCCTCCATCCCTTTGACTTCAACCGCATAATCCGAGGCATTCCCGCCAATCTTCACAGCAGCGCGCTTTGCCCCGTCAGCCAGTACGTCTCCGAACCCTTCACGTCGTGCGATTTTCTCGATCAGCTTCAGCACAACGTCCGCATCGCCCCATTTTACCTCGAGGCCATCCGTATCCCCGGGACCAATGAGGTTGTTTTCAAAACAGTCCATGGCCATGGCGATAGTAGCGCCGCAGGAGATTACATCCATGCCAAGATCGTTGCAGGCCTCGTTAAGCTTAATGACCGCAGCCATATCATCGATCATCAGCAGACTCCCCAGGCTGGCAGCGCCTTCATATTCGGGCCCCGGTCCTGCCATGCCCTTGTAGGGGCCCTCGTTGATGCTCACCACCCTTTTACATCCAACCGTGCAACCATGGCACGATTCAGCGCCGGTCAGGTATTTTTCGCTGTTTAACATTTCGCCACCGATTTTGGGCGCAAAGGCGGTCATATCTCCCTGGGTCCAGTTCTTGCCTGGTACGTCCCCAAGAAATACCCCGAAATCCAGGGCACTGATGGTGCCGCCCCCGCCGAGCGCCTGAGGCACAATGTGTTCCTTTGCCTTTGCAATGATTTCTTTACGTTTGGCCGCAAATGCGTCAGGTGAAGCCTGCGTCACTTTGCCGGTCCCGCAGACCACGATAGCCTTCAGCTTTTTTGAACCCATCACCGCGCCCATTCCAGTGCGTCCCACAAAATCCCGCTTCAGGTTGCAGATGGCCGCGTACCTGACCAGATTTTCGCCCGCTTGCCCAATAGAGAGCACCCTGACCTTTCCTTGCCCCTTATGCCGCTCTTTGAGGAGGTCTTCGGTTTCATAGGTGCCTTTGCCCCAGATGTCAGAGGCGTCTTTGATCTCTACCTTGTCACCCTCGATCAAAAAATACACGGGCTTGTCAGAGGCCCCGGCTATGGCGATACCGTCATATCCGGCAACCTTGAGCCCATTGGCAAAGTTTCCCCCACAGCAACTCTCCCCCCAGATATTTGTTAGGGGCGACTTGGCGCATACTGTAAACCGTGATCCTCCTGGAAGCGTGTTCCCACTCAAGGGGCCGTTCGTCACGAACAGGACATTTTCCGGTGACAACGGATCCACGTCCGGAGAAACACGGTCTAAAAACATCTTGGCGGCCAATCCGCTTCCTCCCAGGAATTTTCGCTGCACGTCCTCGTCTATGGTTGTGGTCGTCGTGTTTCCGGTGGTCAGATCCAAATCCAGGATTTTTGCTCTGTAGTTTGACATGTGCCCTCCCTTTTCTCAGTAAATTCTAATAAAAATTAAATGCTTGCAGCTCCTATGGTCAGGTTATTTTAACGCCGAAAGGTCATTGTTTGGGTAGAATCAGGTAACAGAGTATAGGCAAATTGGGCT
>JAFDJF010000310.1 GCA_019307645.1 Deltaproteobacteria bacterium | reverse complement strand
AAGCACCTGGCGCGCCACATTAAATGCCGAGTCCACTGCCTGGTGCGTGCCGCAGCTATAACCGCCCGCATCGGTCCCCACGTAGAAAAGGCCCCGCACCGGCGCCCAGGCTGACGGCTTGGTCTGGCCGCACTGGCCAACGATCTGACCCAGACCGATGCATTCACCGCCCTGCCCCGGAAGCACATGGTCTCTGGTGGCCGCTGATATGTTGGCAATGCTGAAAGTTTCCTTATGTTCAATGTGCTCGTGGAACTCGGGCCAGATTTCTGCGATGGTCTCATCCAGCTGGTCCCACCATATCTGCGGGTTCTCCATTTCAGGATCGGGCGGGCACATGATGGAGGCCAAAACAAGCTGTTTGCCTTCAGGGGCCATGCTCGGGTCAAAGACAGACGGGATCACCAGATGGATCAAGCCATCCCCGAGGACCTTGCCTGCCTTTGCCTTGACGCTGCGCTCCACGTTCCAGTAACCCTCGTCGGAAAAGGTAATGTAGAGCGGGTGATCCAGCACCGGTTTGTCTAGAAAATAGCGATATCCCATCAATCCGAAGGAAGGAACCAGATCCTTGACATAGTTGATGTAGCTCTTGTCAAAATGTTCAACGCCTGCAAGCTTGAGAACGGTAGGCTGAATGCCTGCATTACTCACCACGATTGGCGCATTGAATTCCTCTTTTTGGGTGACCACACCGCGGACCTGGCCATCCTTGATGGAAATGCTCTCCACACCTGCTTTCAGCGCCACAGTGCCGCCATTTCTCTTTACCGCTTCGGCACACGCCTCGGCCAGCCGGCCGAAGCCTCCCTTGATATAGCCCGATCCGCCGCCTGCTGTAATGCCGTTCATGGTTCTCAGCATTTCAGAGACAGGCACAAGATCAACAGGCTCCAAAAAGGTGATGTTGGCCACCTGTGCCCAAAAGGAATATATTGACGGGGACAAATGGTAGCGAGACAGGAATTCATGAAATGTCACATCGTCCATCGTCTCGATCGCCTCAGGAGTCAGGGTCATCATATCCGTAAGAAGTTGCTCAAAACCCTTGGCCTCCTCTTCTGTCATGGGCACCGGGCCCGGCATCTCATAAGGTTCGAATTTGCCCCCCGGCACCCTGTAATAAAACATGGGACCCGGAGTCGGATCCAATAGTTCAACCTCCAGCCCCAGTTCCTGGATAAGCGCCTCGTACTGACTGTCGTGTATGGGATTTGCCGTCACCGGCCAAAGCTCATACGTAAACCCCTCTTTGGAAACCGTCATGGTTTTTCCCCCGGGCCGATCGTTTTTTTCCACCAAAAGGACCTTCATCCCGCCCTTGGCCAGCAGCCCGGCGCAAGCGGCCCCGCCGGGGCCCGCCCCGATCACAATTGCGTCATAGGTCTCATTTCCCATGATAAACCTCCTTACAAAATTTTCTCCAACCGCTTCGAGTTAAATCCCAAGCTCCAGGAACATACCGATGCCCAGCCGGAGGACTTCATTAGGGCATTCATAGATCTGGGTGACTTTGGCATCACGATAGAGTTTCTCTACCAGCATATCCTTTGAATACCCGTATCCGCCGCAGATCTGAACCGCTTCACTCGTTGTCCGTACACACATATCCGAGCTGAATATCTTGGATGCAAAGTTCAACTTCATATCGGATTCAGGGTGTGCGTCAGAATATCGGGCAGCACTCCATACCAGAGATCTTGCTGCTTCAATATCAATAAACATGTCGGCCAGTTTGGCAGCGATCAGCTGATACTGGATCTGGGGCTTACCCACAATCATCCGCCCTTTGGCATATGCCAGGGCTTCCTCGTATGCACTCCGGGCAATACCGATGTTCAACCCACCTATGGTGGTAAAAGGCTCCTGTGTGGTCACTCTCGGCTTCCCACCAAGGGATTCACTCATGCTGCAGATATAATTTTCCTTGGGGATCCTGATATCATCCAGGAAAAAAGACGCATTATAGGAAAGTCTCTGGCCCATCTTGTGCTCCGGCGGGCCGAACTTGAATCCGGGGGCATCTGCCGGTACTGCAAAGCCTCCATGGGCCTCCATGCCGGTTTTTTCCATGTCGGTGCGCCCATAAATCAAATACCACTTGGTAAGTGGTGTGCCACCATTGGTACAGAAATTCTTGCTGCCGTTTAGAACGTATTCATCACCATCAAGCACTGCCGTGGTCTCCAAAGCATAGTCGCCCGGAAAAGTAATTCCCCAGCTCGGTCCAACATTGGGTTCTGTCATCGCCACAGCCACGAGCCCTCCATCGCTTTCTACAAACGGCTGGATAAATTTTTTCAGGTGTTCCTCAGGCGCCGCATTCATCCAGAATGCCAGTGCCATGGCATGGCCCTGGTAACTCACGCAAAAGCCCGCATCTGCTGCTGCCAGCTCCTCCCATATCACCACGTGGCTAAGACAGTCCAGCCCCATACCGCCATATTCTTCCGGGATGTTAGACAAATGAAGGTCCAGCTCAAAGCTTTTCTTGAAAATATCAATGGGAAAGGCTTCCGCCGGATCATCGATCTTTTCCCGCTCCATGGCGATAGGCTTGATCTCCTTTTGTGCAAATTCTCGAAAGGCCTTCTGAAGAGCCTTTTGTTCAGTGTTTAACTCTGTCATTTAATTCTCCCTTCTTTTGTGTCCTTTTCCGCATTCAATACGGGCTCTGCCCGCCACAAACCGTCAACTCCTGACCCGTTATGAATCCGGCCTCGTCATCGGCCATAAAAAGCACGGCCCTTGTGATATCTTCAAACTCGCCTATTCGGCCAACAGGTATTAGAGCGGCCATTCCTGCAGTGCCTTCTTCAGTAAGTGCGCGTTTGGTCGCATCATCGTTGATCAAACCGGGACCCACGCAGTTAATGGTGATACCATCACGGGCCAGGACATCAGAGGTACATCTTGTAAAATGGGCCAATCCCGCCTTCAGGGCTCCATATACCGGCCACATGGGATTCTTGATTTTCCCCCCGATACTGGTGATATTGACGATCCTCCCGTACTTTTGTTTTCTCATGTGCGGCATCACCGCCCTGACAGCATTTATATAACCCTTGAATGTGTTCGTCTGTGCTTCTACTGCCTCCGGTTCCATGTCAGACAACTCTGCGGCCACCATGTCCATCCACCACGCGTTGTTGACCAGGACATCGATTTGCCCAAATTCCTCCATCGCTTTGTTAACCATTGCTTCCACTTGTTCCTGCGCACCCACATCGGTTTTGACGGCCAGAACGCGTCTGCCCAGGTTCTGAATTTGTTTTGGTGTTTCACTTTCTTCAATACTTCGTGAAGCCACAACAAGATCTGCCCCTTCTTTGGCAAAGGCAAGAGCGATTGCCTGGCCGATTCCGGCACTTGCACCGGTAACGATGACTACTTTGTCTTTGAATCTCATCCTTTTCTCCTTTCAAAATCCAAAATCGTATCTGAACGGTCTTCTCATTCAGACACTACTTCGCTTTCCGCATTATGCCTTGTATGTTAAAGCGCTTTCGAGGCCAGGGCGCAGGGTGAGTGTTGGCGTAAGATATCGTTGAATGCAGGTCGACGTAATCACGGCTAAGCGCGTAGCCGCCATAATTAATCATCCATCCGCCTTCCGGGACGAAGCAAAAAGGCAGATAGGTCTGTACCCTGTAGAGCTGCCCTTTTTGATCGTAATTATCACTGATCCCGCAATCGAACACCTCTTTGTCAATATAATAAATCCGCTTGCTGTAAACATAGTAGGGGTCCATTTGGGTCATCTGGAGGACGTAAGTGGGCCTGCGCATTAATGTTACACCCCTTGTTTCGTAGTTCTTTTTGGAATCGACCCAAACCGGAGCTGAACCATAGGCGTAGGGCAAAAGATACTCACGCTCTGCGATGATTTCAAATTTGTAGGGATATTTTTTGGGACTGATTTTCTGCAAGAGCATATTTTGATCATCGTAACACATGTCTGCTGTAGGATCCTGTGTATCTGTAGCTGCCATTTTGCGTATCCGTCTAAGAGATGGAATGTAAATCATAGAAGGGTCTGATTTTTCAGGATCATCATAAAACATCCGCACCAAGATCGTTCCCCTGTTGGCTCGAGGTTCATACATGTTATATCCGTAAGAGAACCATTCATTATTTCTTTCCGCACGCTTATCAAGCCAGCCAAAAGGCGGGAAAAGCGTTCTTCCCTTCCAGGCTATCTTTGCAACATCGACCGCGCTGTACCTGTCATTTTTCAGATTTCTGTCAAAACCCATACTAATTGAGGGAATACCCCAGCACATATTATACGCATTGGATCTCAGAAAAAAACTGTAGAAAACCTGCTGCGCTTTAAACTCTCCGGAGGGCCGGGGAAAGGGGGTTCCCCCCTCCCATGACCCCTTAACGATGTAGCCGTCCTTGTCCAGTTTTGTTTTCCCCAGGTTCCGTTTGGTCGCCTCGATGTTGGGCAGGTTAGAGTAGAACTGCCG
>JAFDJF010000309.1 GCA_019307645.1 Deltaproteobacteria bacterium | reverse complement strand
AAAATTCAGAATTCCGGACAAAGGATATTGGAGGAAAGATTGTATTTGATCCCACAGATAACCTCAGCCTGAACCTGAGTGGATCTTACCATTCTGATAACTATGGCCTCCCGGGCGACCTGACGGAACAGGAGGTAGATAATGATAGAAGATCCAGCAATGAGGCTCAAAATGGCGCTGACGGGCGTGATTGGTATCTCAACATGGGGATTGACGCTGATTTCGGCGAACATGGGAGCCTTATCGCCGATTTTTCATACAGAGATCACACCAGTGAGGAGGAATTTGTCAGCTTTAACTATTTGTCAAAAAGAGAATCAGAAACGTGGGCTGTCACTCCCCGATATGTCTGGAATGGAGAAGTCTTAAACCGTGCAAACACGTTAATTGTCGGTGTCGATTTGTATTGGTCTGAATATGACGTGAATTATTATGCCGGAATACCTCTCTCACCGAATGGTTTTTCTGAGATTGAGAAAAACACTCAGGGCTTCTATTTTAATAACGAAATTTCCCTGCTGGAAAACCTGTTTTTCTCACTGGGCGCACGTCACGAAAAGGCTGAATATGATCTTTATCAAAAGGATCTGACGGGTTTTTATTCTGATCTGGACGATACAGAGACAGAGCGGGAAAATGCCTATAGTGCCGGCCTTACATTTCAATATGCCGGTAAGTCCTCTGTTTTTATCAGGGCCAACCGAAGTTTTCGGTTCCCCCTCACTGACGAGCTTATCGTCTTTGACTGGATGGCGGTCCGGCCGGGAATTCGGGTAAATGACATCAGTCCTCAGCGGGGAAAACACTATGAGATAGGGGTGAAACACTTTTTTACGCCGGACATTCAGGCAAATGTGACCCTGTTTCGAGCGAAGATTAAAGACGAAATATTTTTGAACCCCTCCCCATACGAAAACACAAACCATCCTCAGACGCTTCACTATGGTGTGGAGGTGGGAAGCAAGGCGGAGCTGTGGCACAAACTGACTGTTTTTGGAAACTACACATATGAGAAGGCAAAGTTTGACACAGATCCTTATGACAATAATAATATACCGGCAGTACCAAGACACAAGGGGAATCTGGGATTTAGAATACACGATCTTGTGCCGGGCCTTATATTTTCTACAGATTACAACTTTGTGAGTGCAAGTTATGCCATCAGCGACCAGGCGAATGAATTTAAAAAACTGGATAAATACTATACAATTAACGCAAGGATTTCCTATGAATGGAGATGGCTCAAAAGCTTCGTGGGTGTAAATAACCTTACCGGGAAGGAGTATTCGGAGTATGCCGTAATCGGGGGGTTCCCTGAAGGACTTAACTACTACCCTGCGCCCGAAAGGAACTGGGTGGCAGGTCTTAAAATTGTCTTTTAGGGACTGAGGGTGGAGAAATATCACTTTGCGGCCTGACCTAAGCGCGCTCAGAATATGCCTGAAATTTTAGTTTTTTCAAGCCCCTCGCTTTGCGGGTGGTAAATGACTTTCCCAATTTGTTTCAGGGTTCACAATGAAGGATTACAGATATCCGATTATCGCCCTTTTTGTTACCCTGTGTATTGTGCTCCCCGCACAAGCACAAACTGAGGGCAGAACCGTGATTGACCAGCTGGGAAGAAATGTTGTACTATCGGATAACCCTGTGCGCATCGTCTCTCTTGCGCCGAATATCACAGAGATTGTCTTTGCCCTCGGGCAGGAGCACCGATTAATCGGTGTAACCAGGTTCAGCGATTTTCCTCCTGAAGCGAAACGAATTCCCAGCGTAGGTTCCTATGTAAATCTTGATCTTGAAAAAATTGTGTCTCTGAGACCGGACCTGTGTATTGCCACAAAGGACGGAAATCCCCGAGAGGTCGCTTCCAGCCTGGAATCCCTGCAAATCCCGGTCTACGCGGTTAACCCGAGGAATCTGGATTCTGTGATGGATACGATTGTTGAAATGGGAAGGCTTCTCAATGTTACTGAAAAGGCCGGGGAGTTGGTGGAGAATATGCGTTCCCGTATTGAGCGCGTAGATTCCATGGTTTCAAAAACGGAACATCGGCCACGCGTATTTTTTCAGATTGGCGTTTCTCCGATCGTATCTGTTGGCACGAACACATACATCCATGAACTTATCGTGCGTGCAGGAGGAAGAAATCTTGCGGCGGGTCATGTCCCGTATCCGAGATTTTCCAGGGAGCAGGTCCTGACGCTCTCGCCCGAGGTGTTTATTATCACATCAATGGAAAGAGAGAAGGTCTTTGAGAAAGTAAAGGCTGAATGGCGTCGCTGGTCGGATTTGCCCGCTGTTCGGAATGACCGCATTATACTTGTTGATTCCAATATCCTGGATCGCCCGACCCCGCGAATGGTTGACGGTCTGGAACTATTGGTCAAGGTTATCCATCCGGAATTATTTATATCAGAAGCTGAAGGGCAAAAACCGTGAGCGATAAGCTGCCGTCGACACCAAAAACACTTTTGTGGGTATCATTCCTGCTTTTTTTGTTGCTGCTGGCAGTTTTATTTGCAGGGCTTTCCGTGGGTTCCTCCGGAGGCGGCCTGAAGTGGGTCTGGCAGTCGATTGCAGGCCGGATGGAAGCAGATTCCATGCAGAATACAATTATATGGCAGATCCGTTTCCCCAGGGTGCTGCTGGCGGCCCTGGTGGGGGCGACGCTTTCTCTTGGCGGACTGGTGTTCCAGGCCCTGCTCAGGAATCCTCTGGCTGAACCCTATATTCTTGGTGTTTCAGGAGGTTCTGCGATCGGAGCCATAATCGGCATTCTTGCCGGCCTTTCCAGGTTCCCCGGTGTCAGCATGACTGCTTTTATTGGCAGTATTGCCACGCTTCTCATAATCCTTGGCATGTCTTCCGGCCAGTCAATCATAAAAAAAGATTCACTCCTCCTGTCGGGCGTAATGGTCAACGCGTTCTGCTCGGCGGTTATCATGTTTTTGATATCCATGGCCACGGATTCGAGGATTCATAGCATCATGTTCTGGCTTATGGGGGATCTCTCCACGATCGAAATTGGCAACGTCGGGATGCTTGCCGCCATAATTTTCCCCTGTTTCATCCTTATTTTCTGGTTTTCAAATTCCATGAATCTGCTCCTTCTCGGTAAAGAAATGGCCCAGTCCATGGGAGTAAATACAAAGGCTGTGACCGTGACGCTTCTGATAATCACTTCCCTCATGGTCAGCGCAACGGTCAGCCATTGTGGGCTGATCGGGTTCGTGGGTCTGGTCATCCCGCATCTTTTGCGTCTTGGCTTCGGGCCTGATCACCGAATCCTTGTTCCGGCATGTGTACTGGGCGGCGGGGCATATATGGTTTTGTGTGACTTACTGGCAAGAAGTCTTCCACAGCAGGGCGAAATGCCTGTGGGAGTGATTACTGCGATGATAGGCGCACCCCTGTTTGTCTTTCTGTTGAAGAGATCGGGACGATGAAAACAGCGATCCACATAGAAAAACTGACATGCTCTTACGGGAAGCATCAGGTGCTGAAGGGTCTGTCTTTTTCGATTTCGAAGGGTGACTTTTTTATTGTCATCGGCCCTAACGGCAGCGGCAAAACAACGCTGATGAAGGCTGTATCGGGCATCAGAAAATTTGAAAAAGGCCGCCTTGATATTCTGGATCGTCCCATCGATGACTATACCAGAAGGGCCCTGTCTCAGACAGTGGCCCTGGTGCCCCAGGAGGTTCCGGCTGATTTTCCTTTTACAGTAAATGAACTGGTGCTTATGGGTCGCTCGCCTTATCTGGGGATAATTGGTCTTCCGCATGAAGAAGACCTGGAAATAACAAAACAGGCCTTGGCTTTTACCAGGGTTGAGCACCTTGCGCATCGTAAACTGGATCAGTTGAGTGGCGGAGAGCGACAACTGGTTTTTATTGCCAGGGCTATCTGTCAACAGCCTCAGATCATCCTTTTGGATGAGCCGACCGCCTCACTTGACCTTTCCCATCAGATAAAGATAATGGACCTGATGGAAAAACTTAAGCTGGAAAAGGGCGTTACCATTGTTATGGTGTCACACGATGTAAATCTTGCGGCCATGTATGGTGATACACTGCTTTTGCTGAAGGATGGGAAGGTTGTGAGAAAGGGATCGCCTGAGGAGGTGCTTACCTTCAAGGTGCTGGAAGAGGCATACGGCTGCACGCTTCTGGTGGACGAAAGCCCTCTGGGAAAATTTCCAAGGGTTATGCCCGTGCCGCGGAAATTTATACCCTAACGTCAATGGCAAAAACTTAAGGCGCAGTTCTCCCCCCTTTTGTAAAGGGGGGTCGGGGGGGATTTGTTGTATAATAGCCTAAAAATCCCCCTCAATCCCCCTTTGCGAAAGGGGGACAAAAAGGAAAACCCCTTAAGGGTTCGCGCAAAAATAAATTCACATTTTTGGCGCTCAGATTTGGGTTAGGTTTGATAGATATTTAAGAGCAAAAGACGCAGTAATAGTGGACTATTTCAAGGTTTTTGCT
>JAFDJF010000308.1 GCA_019307645.1 Deltaproteobacteria bacterium | reverse complement strand
GCTGTGCCGTCAGCAAAGGGCTGGCTTTCGACCCGTCCGTCGGGAGTGGCCTGACAGGCGCGGCCGAATGAGTAATACGCAGACATGACGCCGCCCTGGGACCGAACCTGCCCGCCCCAGTAATCCCTGTACCTGCCCAGTGCCTTTTGTGACTCCTGATGAACCCACCGGGCCATTTCATCGGCCTCGGGGGCGTCGTTTCCGTACTTGGGTGCATTCAAACACAGTTGCCTTAGGTCCTCTTTACCCTCCCAATTGTTTTCCAAAGCCTCCAGCAGTTCGTCAAGGGAAACCTTTTTTTCATCAAACACCAGTTTTTTGATGGCGGTCAGGGAGTCGGCCACATTGATTGCCCCCACACACTGGATTTCGGGATTGTTGTATGACCCGCAATAGGCAAAATCGGTCGTTGTCAGGGCACGTTCAATGCAATCTTCCACATAGGGCGAGACCAGGGGCCGCTTCATAAACTGGACCCTCACTTCCTCGCCGATATAATACAGGGGCATAAACTTGGTCATCACATGATCAATCTGTTTGAGATAGGCCTCTTTAAAATCATCAAGACTCTTAAAGTTGGCAGGATCACCGGTATGTGCCCCCAGCTGTTTGCCTGTAAAGCTGTCGAACCCGTCTGTCAGGGCCAGATGGAAGCATTTGCCGTAGCTGATATTCCCCATACTGGAATTGCCGTTTCGAATATTTTTGCATGGCATTGTGCGTGAGACACAGGCACAGATGGCCCAATTCCAGATCTCGCTTTCAGGAACCCCTTGCCTCAGATACATGGGATAGGCTTGTTTTTCGCTGAAAAAAGCGGGGAACCCGATGCCCGTACTAATGCAATCAATGCATTTGTCTATAAATTTGGGGTCTATATTCGAGTGGTATCGCACAGCAACTGTAGGTTGAATCGTATGAACATTCATCGACGCTTCCACAGCCAGATGAGACATTTCATTGCAGGCATCCTCGCCATTTTCAAGGAGCCCTCCCAGGGTGATGGTCTGGAACGAGGATGATCCGACTGTAATCGCTTCCATCTGGGGAGGACGGATGTTACTGATGGATTCAATTTTTACCCAAAGACATTCTACCAGTTCCAATGCCTGTTCCCGGGTTATGTTGCCGGCCTCCAGGTCCTTTGCATAAAAGGGATAGAACAGGGTGTCAAACCTTTGGGCAAATCCCACGGCCCGTGATGAGAGGGTTGCCTGAACCATATGGAAAAAGTAAAAACTCTGCAGGGCCTCATATAAATTACGCGGGGGTTCAGCCGGGACCCTGTCGCAAATTTCAGCAATCTTCTCCAGTTCTTTCTTTCTGGCAGCATCTTTTTCCTTCTGAGCCAGCTCAAGGGCCAGTTTGGCATATCGCTTTCCAAAACGGACAAAGGCCTCATTGGCAATAATCATTGCCTCAAGGTTGGCCACCTTATCCACATACGCCTTTGCGCTTACGGCATCTGTAATACCTTCCTTTTTTACTTCTTCAAGCCTTTGCCTGCATTTGTTGATAACGCCGTTGGCTCCGTTTTCAAGCAGAACTTCGAAGCCCGTGGCATTGCTGGGGGTAACCTCGTACAATTCATAGGTGATGGTGATCCCGTTAAAGCTTACCCAATCCTCCAGATCAGGAGGTATCAACGCATCCATTCTGGCCCTGTAGTTCCTGCTTTCCCAGTAATCTACAATTCCATAGAGTTCATTTCGATCGTCATCAGTTACCCTGTCCTTAAACATTCCTTCCGAGCCAATGGCATCTCTAATCCAGCCGCAAAAGCACTCCGGGTAGACAGGCAGCGCTACCGGTTCACTGGCATAGTTACCCACAATCAGCTCACCGTCTTCGATGTAAATGGTCATATTGTCCAGTACATTTTCAACTGCCCGGGCAGTACGGAGGACCTCGGGTTGGCCGTCGGCTTCCCTGTAACCCTCAGTGAAATACCGCGCACGTTCCGGACAGATCCTGGAGTATGTGCGGATATGCGTCTTGAGCTCTTTCAGGTAATCCACCTGGCCTCGCGTCCGCTCCTCGGCCGTGTATTCTACCGCCTCATCGGCAATGCCCGGATACACCCTGTTTGCCTTAAGCCTTTTTGTCCTTCCGGTCGAACCGAAACCCGACTCTTCAATTTTTGCCAACATTTTTTGCCTCCCTCTTTTAACGTTATTATGATATTAAGGTCGGTCACAGCAGAAGTAAACCCATAAAAAAAACAGGGTTAATATAGGGCAAAAACATATGCTATTTGATGGACATGAGGTAGGATCTCAGGTTTGTCTTCGTATTTCGAAGCCCAAGTTTTTTTCTCAGGTTATTCCTGTGAAACTCAATGGTCCCTGCAGACAAATTCAGCATTTCAGCTATTTCTTTGGTTGTTTTCCCTTCCTTTACAAGCCCGGCCACCTGAATTTCTGTAGGGGTAAGACTGGAATATTTTGATGACAGTTGGCTGAAAAATGGCGCGATGATGTCATCCAGAAGAGATTTAATGATATCTATGAATGCCGTCTGTCTGTCGTTTAATGAACTCCTTCTGATCTTTTCAATAAATGGACAAATTCCTTCTTTCACATTGGAGACGATCTTATCTTCAAATTCCTTTTTGTCTTCGTCCCTTTGTTTTAAAAGGACTTTCAGGGCTATATTTGCTTCTTCAAGATTATGCGCCTGATTTTCCAGTTCCATCTCTCTTGCTCGAAGGGCTTGTTCAGCCAATTTGCGTTCGGTGATGTCAAGATGCGTTCCGCTCATCCGCAATGCTCTCCCGTCCGCGTCCCTTTCCATGACCCTGCCTCGATCCAATATCCACATAAAATCACCCGATTTGGACCACATGCGATATTCTATTTCATACAATGGTGTGCGATCCTCCATGTGCACAGTCATCGCTTTTTCTACGCGTGGTATGTCATCCTTATGTATGAGGCTTTTCCAGGCACCAAGCCGTGGTTTAATCTCTCCTGACGAATACCCCAGCATCTCGGCCAACCGATCATTCGTTATCACTTCTCCTGTCTGGATATGCCAGTCCCACATGCCCATGTCCGCACCCTGGAGTGCCAATTCCATGCGTTCTTTGCTGTCACGCAATTGCTCCTCCACCTGCTCGAGCTTGGCCACCTTTTCTTCTAATTCTTTAATCCTTTTCTTCAATTCCATTTGCCTGATTTTGGACACCTGACCAACCCGTATGGTCAGGCTGGGATCCACCTCACCTTGCAAGACAATCTAAACCCATATCAAACATGGATGTAACTGGTTCAGAGTTCAAAGCTCACGGTTAATCCCGATTTTATCAGGATTTTCTTCATGTTTCCAGAGCGACATAGCGCGTCGCTTAACCTTGAACCCTGAACCGTGAACCTTATAACCTGAGTGGTTACACATGTATAAGCGTTCCGGTTTTTTTGTCCGCAACAGCATCCGGGATAAACTCCGGCGGACGGATCAGCTCCATTGTAATCGATCCCGGCAGGCATGCCAGTTCACAGACGCCGCAACCCACGCATTTATCAGGATCGAGGACGGCTTTAATGGTGTCATGTCCGGGGATCGGTCTCATTTCAATGGCACCCACCTCACATCGCGGAACACAGTGCCTGCAGCCGTTACAGGTCTCGTAATTGACTTTTGCCTCAAACCGGCTTGGGGCAAGGGCCTTATCCAATGTGCCTGTCTGAAGGGCCGGATGCAGGAGCAGGCAGGCACAGCCACAGCAAAAACAGATGAATTCCAGGGCGTCCATCTTCGAGATATTGGTAACATTGGGAAATAATCCCGAGCCGACTGCTGTAAGAGCCACAGATACGGCCTCCTCGGCACTGACCTTTCTGCCGCTTCCTCGATACAGGTCGTATTCCGCCCTGCTCTTGAACTGCATACATACGTTTATGGGATGATGATGGCACTTCTGAGCTCCGGAGCGGCAGGGGCAATTGCGTATGGTGATCAGGTCCCGGTTTTCTTCGATGATCTTTGTTATGCTTTCATGAGGCAAAAGTTCGATCTCCTGCGGGATGGATTTTTCTGCCGGAATAATCCTCAGGATCGGGGCCTTAAAATTCTTGTAATCTTCTCCGATATCACGCCACATCTTCTCGCCTTCATACAGGTCATGCCACGCCTCAATAAAACCGTCAGGAATGTATTGTGGCAAACTGGAAAAGATGTTGTCATGAAAAAGCGCCGGCATGCTCTGAAAACAATACCTGCCTTCCGCTGCCGGATCCATTGACGGGGCCACAACACCCCTTTGCGCCAGGTTCAGGATCTTTTCTTCGATATCCTTTTCGGTCATATTGAATTTTGCAGCCAGGTCGGCATTGGGTGCCGGCATTTCGAGAATAAAACGGGCCTCTTCATCTGTCATGGCGCTCTCGAGCATCCTGTGAAAAGCCTCTGAATCAGGAATTCCGCTCATCTCCGACAATTTGTGAATGTGCGTGTTTGCGGCCATTATTGCTTCATCCATTTATTAAT
>JAFDJF010000010.1 GCA_019307645.1 Deltaproteobacteria bacterium | reverse complement strand
ACTTTTCCAGCTTGACAGCACAGACCTTTAATTCCGGAATCTTGCAGATCGGATCGAATGCAGTGTTTGTCAGGGCGTTGGCATTGCTTTCAACAAAATGGAACGGCATAAATACCACCCCTTCATTTACCCGCTCTGTGACCATAGTTTTTGCCGTCATCTGGCCCCGCCTTGACGCCACCTTTACCTCATCACCCTGCTGAAGTGCCATTCGATCGGCATCGGCGGGATTCACCTCCAGATATCCTTCCGGAACCTCAGAATCAAGCGTTGGGCAATTGCGGGTCATGGTCCCGGTGTGATAATGGGCGAAAACGCGGCCTGTTGTAAACCAGAATGGAAAGTCATCATCCACAGTCTCTGCGTGCGGCTTAAATTCTATGCCGTGGAACAGGCCCTTTCCCCGCACAAACCCGTCTTTGTGCAGAAACTTTGTACCGGGATGCTCCTCATTCGGGCACGGCCATTGGAGTCCTTCCCCCTCCAGGCGTTCATAGGTAATCCCACCATAGGAAGGTGTGACATCTGAAATCTCTTTCATGATTGCCTCGGGAGATTCATATTCCATAGGATACCCAAAACGGTTTGACACTTCCTGAATGATCTGCCAGTCTGCACGTGAATCACCCACAGGTTCAATGGCCTGTCTCACTCGCATCACGCGTCTTTCAGTATTTGTAAAAGTCCCGTCTTTCTCGGCAAAGGATGCCCCAGGCAGAACAACATGGGCCAACTCCGCAGTGGGCGTGCGGAAGATATCCTGAACCACCACGAGTTCTGCTGCCTTAAGGGCCTCTTCCACGTGGTGGGTATCGGGATCACTCAACATGGGATTTTCGCCCATGATGTAAAGGGCCTTTACCGTTCCCTCCAAAAGTCCCGGTATCATATCGGATACTGTGAGCCCAACTTTTTCTGAAAGCGTGGCATTCCAGAAAGCTTCAAATTTCTGCTGAATATCCGGAACGGTTACTGCCTGGTACGCCGGGTAAACATTGGGTAATCCACCCATATCACAAGCGCCCTGCACATTATTCTGGCCCCTCAGTGGATTTACCCCTGTTGCCTCTCTGCCAATATGGCCTGTCAGCATGGCCAGATTGGCAAGGGATTTCACATTGTCCATACCAGTTGTATGCTGTGTGATTCCCATACAATAAACAATGGAACCGGCCTTGGCTTTAGCAAAAAACTCTGCCATCTTGACAATATCTTCCGCTGCTATACCAGTAATTTCACCCGCTTTTTCAGGCGGATAATCTTCAATAACTTTTTCAAACGCCTCGAAGCCCTCTGTTCTTTCTTCAATGAAGCCCTGATTATGCCAACCCTCCTTTAAGATCACATGCATCATTCCATTGAGAAGGGCCACATCGGTCCCCAGATTCTGGCTTACATAGATGTCAGCCATCATAGCAAGCTGGATTTTCCTGGGATCTGCTACTATCAATTTCGCCCCCTTTTGCTTGGCCCGGAAAATCCTGGTGGCCACAAGGGGGTGGGAAGATGTCGTATTGGAGCCTATAACAAATATGCAGTCAGCGTCTTCCAGTTCAGCCACAGAGTTGGTCATGGCTCCACTTCCGAATGCAGCGGCAAGACCTGCCACCGTAGACGAATGTCAAAGCCGAGCACAGTGATCGATGTTATTGGTGCCAATGGCTGCCCGGGAAAATTTTTGGAGCAGATAGTTTTCTTCATTGGTGACCTTTGCCGAGGTCAGAAAGGAAATACTGTCACCACCATACGATTCCTTTATCTCTTTCAGCTTATTTACCGTGAATTCCAGAGCTTCATCCCATGAAACCTCTGTAAGTTCTCCGTTCTTACGAAGCAACGGCTGGGTCAGCCTCTTTTCGCTCTGAATAAACTCATGAACATTCCAGCCCTTGATACAGAGTTTTCCTTCATTTACAGGACTGGTCTTGCAAGGAATGGTGCCAATCACACGACCGTCCAGCACTTCCAGATAAAAATTACAGCCACAGCCACAATGGGTGCAGGTAGTCAATACGGTCCTGTAATCCATGTATTCTCCTCTCTCCTACTCCTCAGGGGCTCCGCCTAAAAAATTAAGCGGCGATTTCTGCCCCACGCTATATCCTGTACGATAATTGAATTGCTCATCAATAATATCAGCCACTTTTTTATACAGCGTTCTCAGGGGGATGTCCGCCGGGCAGGCCTCGCTGCAAAGACCGCAGTCAATACACCGCCCTGCCATATGAACAGCCCGTGTCAGATGGAACGTGGGAATTTCCGGCGGAATATCGCCACGACGAATCAATTCATCCGCCTCCAGACTGCACTCATTGCAGAAGCACATGGGGCAAATATCCCTGCAGCCATAACACTTGATACACTTGGAAAATTCAAAGTACCAGCGTTCAAAACGCTCGTCAGTGCCAAGGCTATCCAATTGGCCTACCGATTTTGAGGTTACTCCCTCAGATTTCTCACCTTCTACAAATTCTTCGGGATAAGGCTTAAGACATTCACAGGCCTCAGCAAGTTCCTGGGGGCAGGCAATTCCCACAGCCTTGATCTTATTCGGGTTCAACTGATTCCAGGTGGCCAAAGCGTTTAGGCCGCGTTCATCACAGCCTCGCACAAGCACTCCAAATGTTTCATCAGGATAGGCACGGGCGAGATTTATCAACTGTCTATTGAGGGGGTACCTACTGTCTCCCGATCCCTTCCAGTCTCCCACCACAAGATTATCGAGATCATTTTCATCACAGAAAAGATGCGGAGCGATGTGGCCATTTCTGCTGCAAAGACCAAGAAATCCTGTGATTTCTCCCGATGACAAAAGCTCTTTCACTCTATTTTTTACGTTTTCTGACATAAAACACCTGATTAAAACGTGGATCTCGAAACTGGAAGCCAACTACGTATTATAGGTCGGTTGAATCAGCAAATAAATCATCGCCTTCTATGCAGCTTCCTGTCCTTTATTTTTGTTCTTAAGTGGTGACGGACCCAATGTTCGAAGTTTCTGGATAAATTCCTTCACTTCCTCAGCAAACTCCGGTCCTTCTGCCGACGATATCCACTTAGAGTGTAATCGTTCTTCTTCGATTCCAGTGAAAGCAAGTAACTGCTTGAGAAACTTGATTCGCTTATTTGTTGCGTAATTACCATACAGGTAATGACATTCACCCAGATGTCACCCGCCCACAAAAACGCCATCCACTCCCTGCTGAAAGGCCAGCAGAACATGATGCGGCGACACACTTGCAGAGCACATCACCCTAATGGTCCGGATATTCACAGGGTACTGCAACCGACTAACCCCAGCCAGGTCAGCAGCAGCGTATGCTCACCACGTACACAGAAAGCATAAAACCTTGGGTTCAAAATTGGTATCAGTCATGGTGTATCCTCATGTCTCATCATAGAGCTCTGATCTGCGCCATAAGCTGTTGAGGTTTATAGCCCTTGAGTTGAGCGCTGTGAGAAGGACACGTGGAGGCGCAACAACCACAGCCTTTGCAAAGAATCCTGTTCACATAGCAAATGTTTTTCTCCGGATTAAACTCAATGGCTTCGTACGGGCACATCTCCTGGCATCCCAGACATCCGACACAGGACTCCGGGTCTATTTCAGCCACTATGGCGCTTATAACCAGCTTGTCTTTAAACAGAATGGTGGCGACTCTTGAAGCAGCACCTAAACCCTGAGACCTGGCTTCTTCCACTGTGGCCGGATAACGCGCAGAGCCACACAAAAAAATGCCGTCTGTGGCAAAATCCAAAGGCCGCAGCTTGGCATGGGCCTCCAAAAAGAAATTGTTTTGGTCGACCGGCACTCTCATCAATTGAGCGATATCAGGCGCATCTTTGCGGGGAATCAAGGGGGTGGAAAGGACTACCTGGTCATACGGGATCTCCTGCGTCTCTCCCATCAAAGGTTGATATAAACGTACCTTCCCGTTTTCCACCACCGGCGGCTCATCCGGGTCATACGTATGAAACCGAATCCCTTCGCCGCGGGCGTCCCACAACATTTGTTCTTTTTGGGTTCCATACATCTGCATGTCCCGATACAGGATGTGGACGGTCGCATCAGGGTTTCGTTCTTTGATGAACAGCGCGTTTTTTACCGCAATCATGCAGCAGATCCTCGAACAGTACTCACGCTCTTCAGACCGGGCCCCGGCACACTGGATCATCACAATATTCTTGGCATCAAATGTGTTATTTTTAAGCAGCTGCTCCAGTTGCATCTGTGTAATAACCGTCTTTCCATCATAACCGAAAATCCCTTCGGGTATAAGAGGGACCGCACCGGTTGCCACCACAATGCATCCGACTTTTTCCTGGAACGACTCCCCCTCCTTTGGACGGATGGTAATATCATAGTTCCCGATATAACCTCCCATGGCATCCACTTTAGCGTCTTTATAAATAGTCACATTGGGTTTTGACTCCAGGCTTTCAATAAGAGCGGAAAGGCGCTCATCGGCCTTATCTCCTTCTGGTCCCAAGCGGTCTACTTGTCTTATGAGACCCCCCAGTTCAGAAGTCTGCTCTACAAGAATCACTTCAATTCCCATGCCGCCCAGGCATTCCGCAGCAGACAGCCCTGCCACACCACCGCCAATCACCAGAGTCCTGGCAACCAGTGAGGCCTCGATATCCTTTTGGGGTTCAAGAAATGCGGCTTTGGCCACTGCCATCCGGACGAGATCTTTGGCCTTTTCAGTGCCGCCCTCCCGCTGCTGCATATGCACCCAGGAGCACTGGTCCCGGATATTGGCCATTTCAAACAGATACGGATTCATTCCCGCCTGGGAGCAGGAACTCTGAAAAAGGGGCTGATGTGTGCGAGGGGAGCAGGATGCCACAACAACGCGATTCAGATTATGCTCTTTGATACCGTTTTGGATTTCACCTATCCCAGATTCCGAGCATGTATATAGATTTTCTTTTGCATAAACAACGCCAGGAAGAGAGGCCGCATAGTCTGTCACAGCCTCACAATCCAGGTGACCGGCAATATTGGTGCCGCAATCACAGATGAATACTCCGATTCGGATGTCTTCCGGCGCTTCGTTTTTTTCTGTTGATTTATCACTCATGATACCAGTTCCCTTTATGATGCCTGACGCATCTCTTCAGAAGCTGTCAGAATCTGAACCGCCCTGGCCGCTGCGCTGCTGGCCTGAGCCACAGATTCAGGAATATCCATAGGCCCGTGAGCACAGCCACATACAAAAATACCATGCCTGGCGGTGTCCAGAGGTTGTTCAGCGCTCGTCTTGTAAAACCCAAAATTATCAATTTCAATATCCAGTATTTCAGCCAACCGGACCATACCTTTGTTGGGTGCACATGCCGTTGCCAGGATTACCAGATCATATCCCTCGCTTTTGACTTTTCTTTCGCGCGTATCTTCGTAGACCACTATGGGATTGTTATCAGTACCTTTCCTAATCTCCGCCACACGACCACGGACATAACTGATGTTTGAATTGTTTCCGCCTCTTACCTTGTATTCTTCGAAACCTTTTCCAACAGCACGGATGTCCATTCCAAAGATAGTAGAGGTGGTTTCTGATTCGTGCTCATGGGCAATAATGGCTTCCTTGATGGAGTGCATGCAGCAATAACCTGAGCAGAACGGGTAGAAGCGAAAGTCCCTGGAACCCACACACTGGATAAATGCCAGTTTCTTGGCCACTGAAAAACCTTCAGCTTTCTTTTTCAAGGCTTCGAGCGGTTCCATTATTTCCAGATGAACTGCATACTTGTCTGCCCATTTTTTGCGGTCTTCGTCGTCCTTAAATTCACCCTTCCGACACTTTTCGTAAAACTCGGCAGAGCTTTCACCATACTTTTCTTCAAACTTGTCAATCATCTTCTGAGATTTCCTGGCCTTCTTTTCAAGCGCTTCAATATCAGATTCAATGGCAAGATCAGACGGCCGATCCAGATGCCCGCCTGTGGGACCACTTGCGCTCAGAAGCCTTTCAAACTCCATGGCCGTCACGACATTAGGAATCTGTGCATATTGATATTCAGGAATCTGAGACGGGTCAAATACATCGTAACCGGTTGCTACAATAATGGCACCAACATCCAGGTCCACAATTTTGTCTTGCTGGTCAAAATTAATGGCATCCGCCTTACAGATTTTTTTGCATATGCCGCATTTTTTCCCGTTAAGCTGTCTGCAGTGATCCGGATCAATCGTATGCGTAGAAGGGATACCCTGAGCAAACCAGCTGTATATTGCCCTGCGTTCTCCTAAACCTTCATTAAATGCATCAGAAACGACTGTCGGACACTTCTCCTTACATGCACCGCAGCCTGTGCATTTGTCTTCTTCAACGTACCGTGCCTTCCTACGGACCGTAACCTTAAAATCGCCTGCCTGGCCCTCAATCTTTTCAACTTCACTGTAGGCCAGGAGCTCAATGTTGGGATGTCGACCGACATCCAGCATTTTGGGCGAGAGTATTCAGATGGCGCAGTCGTTGGTGGGGAAAGTCTTGTCCAGCTGCGCCATTTTCCCGCCAATACTGGGCAATTGTTCTACAAGATGCACTTTAAAGCCCATTTCGGCAAGATCCAATGACGACTGTATCCCCGCAATGCCACCCCCAATAACAAGCATGTCTTTACTCACAATCCTACTCCATTGAAGATTGTTGATTAACGATCTTTGGAAAACTGTTTATTTAAACCCTAACGTTGCATAAAACTTCGAACAAAAACGTGTTAGAGTAAACCCTCTCTCACGCTACTCTTTTAAGCGCAGATGGTCCGATGGATTTAATCTGCTCGGTAAATTCTCTGGCGACCTCGGCAAACCGTATCCCCTCTGCCCCCGAGATCCATTCAAGCCGAAGCCTTGATAAATCTATGCCAAGGATCTTAACCAGCTCCCGGGTCATCTCAAACATCTTCTCGGCCTTTACATTACCGTCCAGGTAATGACAGTCTCCGATGTGTCACCCAGCCACCAGCACCCCGTCAGCACCTGATTCGAATGCCTTCAGGATAAAGTTGGGATTCACCCTGCCGGAGCACATCACCCGGATGATCCGCATATTAGGCGGATACTGAAAACGGCTCACGCCTGCCAGATCGGCAGCAGAATACGCACACCAGTTGCATGCAAATGTCACGATCTTCGGTTCGAATTCTTCTGTCATGAAGTTTCTCCTTAATCACTCAAATGCCGTCTCCACCATGCTCAACACTTCCAGGTCATCATAATGGAAAATGGACGCAGCCCCCGTAGGGCAGGCCACAGAACATGCCCCGCATCCCTTGCACAAGGCCGCTTCTACATGGGATACCTTCTCACCATCTTCACGTTCCACAAGAGCGATGGCGCTGTAAGGGCAGACATCCTCACACATACCACAACCCACACAGTAATGCTCATTCACGTGAGAGACAACACCTTCAACGGTAAGGCTTTCATTCGATAGCACAACGGCTGCCCTGGAGGCTGCTGCCTTTGCCTGAGCAATGCTCTCTTCAATAGGCTTGGGATAATGCGCCATGCCGGCCATGAAAACACCATCTGTTGCGAACTCAACAGGCCTCAGTTTGGCATGCGCTTCCATGAAAAACCCTTCCTCATTCAAAGACAACTTGAAAATCTGCGCCAAGGGCTCATTGTCATGAGGGATAATGCCTGCGGCAAGTACCACCAAATCAGGGTTAATCGCAATGTCACGCTGGAGTATGTGATCTTTAATCGTAACTGTTATCCCGGCATCGGCTTTTTCAACCCTGGGCTTTTTTTCGAGACTGTACCGGACAAACAAAACTCCGCAGTCCCTTGCCTCTTTGTAGAGCTCCTCCCTCTGACCGTAGGTCCGAATATCACGGTAAAGCACATATACATTCGCATCAGGCTCCATTTCTTTGAGCTTCAAGGCCGATTTTACCGTATGCGTGCAGCACACTTTGGAGCAATAAGGCCTCTCAGGCTCTCGCGAACCTACACACTGAATAAATACAGCGTTCTTGATGCCGGAGACCTCACCCTTTTTAAAGGCTTCATCCAGCTCCAGATGGGTCATGACCCTCTTGTCTTCACCATAAAGATATTCCGTGGGCTTATATTCCCTGGCACCCACAGCTACAATCACCGCACCATGCTTAAGCATGGTATCCTTTCCCCCTTGAGATATCGTGGTCTCATAATTTCCAACAAAGCCCACAGCTTCCTTGATGGTGGCGTTCATATATACATCTATCAGAGAATGACCTTCCACCCGGCTTATCATCTCTTTCAACTTTTCTGAAACCTCATCCCCCCGCCAGCTCTTAACCAGGCTAAGGGCATTTCCGCCCAGTTCATTTGATTGTTCAATAAGATAGGTGCGAAACCCCTGATCAGCGAGCCCAAGGGCAGCCATCATTCCGGAAATCCCGCCGCCAATCACCAATGCTTTGCTGTCCACCGATATGGTCGGCTGAAGAAGTGGCTGAATCAACTGTGACCTGGCTGTTGCCATACGTACCAGGTCCTTTGCCTTCTCTGTTGCATCTTCCTTTTCCTTGCTGTGAACCCAGGAGCACTGATTGCGGATGTTGGCCATTTCAAAGAGGTATTTGTTTAACCCTGCATCCCTTAAAGTTTCCTGAAATAGAGGCTCATGGGTCCGCGGGGTACAGGCAGCCACAATCACACGGTTCAAACCTTCCTTAGCAATAACCTCTTTCATCTTTTCCTGGGTGTCCTGGGAGCAGGTAAAAAGGTTTTCCTCCACATAAACCACGCCAGGAAGGGTGTGCGCATATTCAGCGACTTTTGGTACGTCAACAATCCCCCCAATATTCACACCGCAGTTGCACACGAAAATGCAGATGCGGGGCTTTTCGGATGATACATCCTTCTCTTCAGGATAGACCCTTTCTTTGACGAGCGTGCCGCGGGCAGCAGAAAGAATTGCTTCCGCCCCGCACGCGGCAGCACTTGCTTCCATAACCGAATAGGGGATATCCTTGGGCTCCTGGAACGCGCCACAGACATAAATTCCCTTGCGAGATGTCTCCACAGGGTTAAAGATTCCCGTGTGAACAAAGTTGTCAGAATCAAGCTCAATATCAAGGTTTTTTGCCGTATCAATGAGTTCCCTGGGCGTCTCCATGCCGACGGAAAGCACCATCATGTCAAATGTCTCAATCTGAAGCTCACCGTTTTCGTCTACATACCTGATGGTTAAGTCTTTGGTTTCAGGATCTTCTTCGATTGTATGAATGCGGGAACGGATGAACCTTACGCCCTGATTCTCCCTGGCCCGGTCATAGTACCTCTCAAAGTCCTTGCCATAGGTCCGCATGTCCATAAAGAATATGGCGGCATCCAAATCATAATCCGCATGTTCCTTGGATATCACCGCTTCCTTCACCGCATACATACAACAGACTGAAGAACAATAGGGATGGTCACACTTGTTGATGTCCCTGGATCCCACACACTGGAGCCAGGCAATCTTCTGCGGTTCTTTATGGTCTGACGGACGGACCAGATGACCCTGATATGGGCCTGTTGCACTCAAAATACGCTCATACTCCATGCTTGTAACGACATTCGCAAAGGCGGCATACTGATAGTTCTGAAATGCGCCTGGGTCAAATGCTTCAAAACCGGGCGCCAATATCACTGAACCCACATTTATTGAAAGGATTTCTTCTTTCTCTGCGTGTGTTTCAAAGGTGACAGCTTCGGCCTTGCAGGATTTTACACATTCATAACATTCACAACACCCGCCACAGTTTATGCATCGTTCTGCCTCTGCTTTAGCGGCTTCCTCATTGGCAACAAGGTTAACCTCTTCAAATCCGGAAAGTCTTTTTTCTATGGGCATGGTTGGAACGCTTAGTCGGGGTTTGACAGGTTCATCAAGCGGAACATCAACCCAGTTGTCCCCCATAGGTGCTTCCTCAAGCCATTCAGTGGGCAGCTCTTCTCCCTGCAAATACTTGGCCATATATTTTGCAGCCCTTTTTCCAGCATCGACCGCCTCAATCACAGTGGCAGGCCCGGTAATCACATCCCCTCCTGCAAATATCCCGGCAATGTTGGTCTGCAGTGTCTCGGGATTGACCACCAGGAGATTCCACTTAGAAATCTCCAGATTTGATTTCGCATGCAAAAAATCAAGATCAGGTTCCTGGCCAATAGCCGGGATAATGTAATCCGATTCAATAAAAAACTCTGAGCCCTCAACCGGAATAGGTTTCCGTCTCCCAGTGGTATCCGGCTCAGTCAGGCGTGTACGGATACATTCGATTCCAGAAACGTTGCCGTTTTCCTTTGAGATTCTTATTGGGGCCGCCAGGAAATGAATTTTGACGTCTTCTTTTTCAGCTTCTTCTATTTCCTCCGGTTCTGCGAGCATTTCCAATCGAGATCTGCGATAAATGATATGGGCCTCATCTGCACCCAAACGGAGAGCAACACGGGCGCCATCGAGTGCAGAATGCCCACCGCCGATTACTACAACCTTCCCTTGCAGTTTTTTAAGTTTTCCCAGTTGAACATCTCTCAGAAAAGTGGTGACATCCGTGACACCCTCGGCCTCTTCTCCATGTATCCGGAGCTTTAAACCCTTCCATGCTCCAGCGCCCACAAAAATAGCCTTTGCGCCATGTTTTTGAAGTTCTTCGATAGTAAGATCAGACCCAATAACTGTGTTGATATGGATCTCAATGCCATAACGTTTAAGATTTTCGATCTCAGCATCCAATACGGTTCTTGGCAAACGATGCTCAGGGATGCCATACCGCATCATGCCGCCGGCCTCTGGCATGGATTCATAAACACTCACCTGATAACCATCCAAAGCCAGAAAATACGCTGCAGTAAGACCTGCAGGACCGGAACCAATAATGGCTACTTTCTCATCCCGTGGTGTTACCTCGGGAACTGGAATGTCATTGAGGTCGGTATGGTCAGCAGCAAATCTTTTAAGTTCACGGATTGAAATCGACTCATCCAGTTCAAGGCGTCGACAGCTTTTCTCACATGCATGGGGGCAGACACGACCCAGCACACCCGGGAAAGGCAGGTCCCTCATGATAATCTCAACGGCTTCCCTGTACTTACCCTCTTTCACCATCTGCACATAGCCTTGAACATTCAAATTGGCCGGGCAAGCCATCCTGCACGGGGCCGTATCCAGTTTCTCTATTGCAAAGGCACCGGGAATGGCCTGGGCGTATGGCTTATACGCAGCCTTGCGACCCACCAAAGTCATGTCATATTCACTTGGCCTGATGACAGGGCAGACCTCTGCGCAGTCGCCACAGGCAGTGCATGCTTCGGGGTCAATAAATCGGGGGAATTTATGGAGACTTACATGGAAATTCCCCGCTTCTCCCTTGATGCCTTCAACATTTGAGCAGGTATGTAATTGTATGTTGATATGCCGGCCGACCTCGACCAGTTTTGGCGAGATAATTCACATGGCACAGTCATTGGTGGGAAAGGTTTTGTCCAGTTGAGCCATAACCCCACCAATGGCCGGAGATTTTTCCACTAGATGAACAAAAAAGCCTGAATCGGCTAGATCCAGGGCTGCCTGCATCCCGGCAATCCCACCACCAACTACCATCACGGCACCCTGTCCATTTTGGGCCGTTACTGATTCCATTATTGACTCCTCATCAATGAAAACCTGTCACCTTGTCTGATTTAGAATAAAGAAGTGAAAAAAGTCACAAGCGACTTTATCTATAGAAATTGTGGGTTTCTTGTCAAGTAATATTTCCAATTTTAATCTGCTTGATCGTCCAGGACGTTTATGGTGTAATTGGAAGGTTTGAATTAGGTGGGATAATGATTGAGCTGAGGATGCCCACATAACCGGAATGGAACAAAGTATCTGGCAAATGAATACGAAAGACGTAAAGCTCCTTTTAGTTGACGACGAAGAAGTTTTCCTCAGAGGCCTCGCTAAGGTATTGAGCAAACGGGGTATTACCCCCACACAGGCGGTAAGCGGACGAGAGTGCTTATCTATACTCGACAAGGAACCCATCGACGTTGTGATACTGGATGTGAAAATGCCCGGCATGAACGGACTCGAAGTCCTTGGTCATATTAAAAAAAAATACCCACGGATTGAAGTTATTCTCCTAACCGGTTTCGCGACGACTCGGGACGGTGTGGAAGGCATTAAGCTTGGCGCCTTTGATTATCTGAGTAAACCTGTTCAGATGGAACATCTTTTGGGAAAAACAATGCAGGCTTACCAGAAAATCCTACACGAAGAAAAGATATACAAAGAAGCGGAAACCAGGTACCAGGCCCTTTTGCAAAGCGTTACTGATTACGTGGTCGGCATTAACAAAAATTACCAAATTATTATGGCCAACGACCTTTTCAAAAACAAATTCGGCACCCATCCCGACGGCTTGTGTTATAAAGT
>JAFDJF010000307.1 GCA_019307645.1 Deltaproteobacteria bacterium | reverse complement strand
TGCAAAACTGTGGCTGCCTCCTGCTCCCCCAGGTGATCAAGCATCATCTGGGCCGCAGAGATAGTTGCCAGGGGATTAATGATATTTTGCCCCGAATATTTGGGTGCTGAACCGCCAATGGGTTCAAACATGGCCGCCCCTTCGGGGTTGATATTTCCGCCGGCCGCAATACCGAGCCCCCCCTGAATGATGGCCCCGATATCGGTGATGATGTCCCCAAACATATTTCCCGTGACAACCACGTCAAACTGCTCAGGGTTTTTGATCATCCACATGCAAAGGGCATCAACGTGCATATAATTTGTGTCAATATCAGGATAATCTTTATGCACCTCATGGAAAGTTCTCTCCCACAGGTCGGATTCATAGACAAGGACATTTGTCTTGGCGCAGAGCGTCAGCAACCTGTTTTTATTCCTCTTCCTGCAGCACTCAAAGGCATAGCGAATACAGCGCTCCACCCCTTTCCTCGTATTAATGGATTCCTGAATGGCCACTTCATCGGGGGTTCCCTTTTTCAGGAAACCGCCGCCGCCTGCGTACACCCCCTCGGTGTTCTCCCTGACAACAACAAAATCAATGTCTTCAGGACCCTTATCCTTGAGTGGGGTTTCTACACCCGGAAACAACGTCACCGGCCTAAGATTGATGTACAGGTCCAGTTTAAACCGCAGTCTTAACAGGATCTCTTTTTCAAGGATGCCCGGCTTCACACCCGGGTGACCGATAGCCCCCAGAAGGATGGCGTCCGCGGTCCGCAGTTCCCCGATGACATCGTCCGGAAGCAATGTGCCTTCTTTGAGGTACCGGTCCCCGCCCAGTCCGAATTCCTTGAATTGAATATCCACATGACATTTCCGGGACACAGCCTCAAGAGCCTTCACCGCTTCAGCGACAACCTCAGGGCCTGTGCCGTCCCCCGGGATTACAGCGATATTGTGTTTGTTTGACATATTAAAACCCTGTTTGCGAAATTCGTATTATAATCATTTCTTCCTTCTGTTCTCCGGCCTTAGCGCCCTCACAGCGACACCTACCGTCCACATCTCAGAATTCTTGATCTCATCCAGTTCTTTTCTGAGGTTTTTCAGGTAATCCTGCGCACTGTTGGCCTCCAGAACCCTTTGGGTCTCTTTTCCAGTCTTAACGCGATCGTACAGATCTTCAAACACAGGGGCCACGGCATCCCTGAATTTCGGCGCCCAGTCAAGGGCCCCTCTCTGGGCGGTCGTGCTACAGTTTGCAAACATCCAGTCCATACCGTTTTCACCCACAAGCCGGATCAGGCTTTGAGTCAGCTCTTCAACGGTCTCATTAAATGCCTCGCTGGGAGAGTGTCCATTTTTTCTCAGAATATTGTACTGTGCCTCCATGGTGCCGGCAAGGCAACCCATGAGCACACCACGCTCACCCGTGAGATCACTGCAGACTTCATTCTCAAATGTTGTCTGGAAAAGATATCCTGAACCAATGGCAATGCCCAGTGCAAGGGTTCTTTCCGTTGCCCTGCCCGTATAGTCCTGGTGCACCGCATAGCTTGAGTTTATCCCGCTGCCGTCCAGGAAATTCCTGCGCACATTTGTCCCGGACCCCTTGGGCGCCACGAGAATAACGTCAATATTTTCTGGCGGGATGACACCTGTCTGGTCTTTATAGACGATTGAAAATCCGTGAGAAAAGTAAAGCGCATCCCCCTCGTTCAGGCACCCTTTTACTGTGGGCCACGTTGCTGCCTGGCCGGCATCTGAAAGGAGTTCCTTGATGATTGTCCCTCTTTTTGCGGCCTCTTCGATGGGAAACAGGGTCTCGCCGGGGACAAAGCCATCGGCAATTGCCTTTTCCCAGTATGCATCCCCCTCCATCTGTCCGATAATTGTGAGAAAACCGTTGTCTCTCAAGTTTAAGGCCTGTGCAGGGCCCTGTACCCCATAGCCGAGTATAGCAATTGTTTCGCCTTTAAGTATTTCTCTGGCCTTTTCCAGAGGAAATTCTTCTAATGTAATGACTTCTTCCGTGATACCACCAAAATCAATTTTTGCCATTTGAGCCTCCTTTAATTTTTTCTCTTGCAAGCGCGATTGCGCCGGTCCGTGCAATCTCCTTTATGCCCATTGGTTTCAGGAGATTCAGGAATGCCGTTATCTTATCTTCATCACCGGTCATTTCAACAGTATAATAATCCACTCCCACATCAACCACCCGACTTCGAAAGATATCCACCATTCGCAGGATCTCGGCGCGATGTTCGGGTTTGGCAGACACCTTGATCAAGGCCATCTCGCGCTGCACGAACGCCGTGTCCGTAAAATCAGACACCTTAATAATGTTAATAAGCTTGTTAAGCTGCTTCTTTACCTGCTCCGTGATTGCCATGTCACCAACGGTCACCAATGTAATCCTTGACACATCCGGATCAATGGTTTCAGCGACACACAGGCTTTCAATATTAAACCCCCTGCCGCTGAAAAGCCCGGCGATTCGGGACAGAACACCGGGTTGATTCTCCACCAAAAGTGAAAGGATCCGCTTTTCTTGTTTGGTTTCATGCATGGTTTTATCCTTAAAAAAGGTTCACGGTAGATGGTTCAGCTTCGTTTCAATCATTCACAGCAGAAGCATATCGGTAATGGGAGCCCCTGCCGGGACCATTGGGTAAACCTTCTCTTCCCTTTCCACCATGAACTCCATGATAACGGTTTTGGGTGTTGAAAGTCCCTTTTTCAAGACGGGTTCAACATCATCCGGGTGTTTCGCTCTCAACCCAACCGCCCCGTACGCCTCGGCCAGTTTCACAAAATCAGGTGCATGTGCCATATCCGTACAGGAATAGCAACGGTCATAGAACATCTCCTGCCACTGCCGCACCATTCCCAGGTACTGATTGTTCAATATAACCACCTTAACAGGCAGATTATACTGAACCGCCGTTGCCATCTCCTGGATGTTCATCTGAATGCTGCCGTCCCCTGCGATATCCACCACGAGTTTGTCCGGACAGGCAATCTGTGCGCCGATTGCTGCCGGCAGACCAAAACCCATGCACCCTAATCCCCCTGAAGTGATAAAGCAATTTGGGCGGTCAAAATGGTAGTATTGTGCCGCCCACATCTGGTTTTGTCCCACCTCCGTGGTAATAATGGCCTTACCATCGGTCAGTTCATACAACTTATCAACAACATACTGGGGTTTGATCAGATCTTTCTGCTTGTATGCAAGCGGCTGGGTACTCTTCCATTCTTCGATCTGATTCAGCCAGGGCTTGCGCTGTTTTTGGAGTCCGGAAAAATCCTCTTTCTCCAGGAGGTCATTTAACAATTCAAGGGTGATCTTACAATCTCCCACGACTGGAATGGTCACGGGTACGTTTTTTCTAATCGATGTGGGATCAATATCAACATGAACAATTTTGGCCTGCTTTGCAAACGAGTCTGTCTTCCCGGTCACACGGTCATCGAAACGGACCCCGATGGCGATGAGAAGATCACAGGTCCCGGATGACATATTGGCACGGTAGGTCCCGTGCATCCCGATCATGCCCAGCCAAAGATTATTTTTAGTCGGAAACACGCCAAGACCCATAAGGGTCGCTGCAACGGGCGCATTGATTTTTTTGGCAAATTTTGTAAGTTCCCTGTATCCTTTTGACAGTAAAACCCCGCCGCCGGCCAGAATCATAGGCCTTTTGGCGCCTTTAATCAACTTCACCACCCTATGAAGCTGTTTTATGTTCGGCTTGTAAGTGGGCTGATAAGATCTGAGCTTGATCGTTTTCAGAGGCTTGTAGTCAGCGGTCATGCTCATCAGGTTTTTGGGCAGGTCCACGAGAACCGGGCCCGGCCGTCCTGACCTTGCGATAAAAAAGGCCTCTTTAATGACCCGTGCAATATCCTTAATGTCCGTAACCAGATAGTTGTGTTTGGTGCAGGGTCGCGTGATTCCCACGATGTCCACTTCCTGAAAGGCATCGTTCCCTATCAGCTGGGTCGGCACCTGTCCGGTCAGCACGACAACAGGGACAGAATCCATGTAGGCCGAAGCGATCCCGGTTACAGTATTGGTGGCTCCCGGACCGGAAGTGACCAGACAAACCCCCACACCTCCCGAGGCTCGGGCATATGCGTCTGCCGCATGGACAGCTCCCTGCTCGTGGCGGACAAGGATATGACGGATATTCGTTCGAAGCAATTCATCGTAAACATCCAGAACCGCACCGCCGGGATATCCGAAAATTGTATCCACCCCTTCTTCCTGCAGGGCCCGGAACACGATTTGCGCACCTGTCAGCTTTGCCACAAGCACCCCTCCTTTTTGAATCTTTCTTTCATTGTCGAACCAGTTTCAAAACGTCTCAGTTTGGTCAAGATCAAGTCGAAGATCCCGGACTATGAGCGGGGGCGGGCGAAAATTTTAACCGCAGACATACATTAAGTATTTTGAGGATTAAAACTTGAGCCCAACGCTGAGATTGGACAAAATGGGGCGTTTTGAAATTGGTTCCGTCATTTAA
>JAFDJF010000306.1 GCA_019307645.1 Deltaproteobacteria bacterium | reverse complement strand
CGAGCGCATTTTCCCAGTCTGGACAATCAACAACCAAAACTTATTCTCTTGGGAAATTGAAACCCAGAGATAGTCAGCTGAAAGTTAAATCCGGAGATCTTGCTCCGGATTTCACACTTCCATCTGTATCAGGGGAAAAAATAACTCTCAGTCAGTATAGAGGAAAGAAAAGCGTTATACTCTCATTTGTCCCAGCAGCCTGGACACCGGTTTGTTCCGAACAATGGCCAGGTTATACAATGGTAAAAGACACGTTAGACAAAAATGACACTGTACTTTTAGGTATTACCGTAGACAATACCCCTACCCTGCATGCCTGGACCCAACACATCGGTCCATTGTGGTTTGAGGTATTGTCTGATTTCTGGCCTCATGGTGCCGTAGCGAATAAATACGGCGTTCTCAGATCTGATGGCCTCTCAGAAAGAGCTCTTTTTTTTTATCGATGATAAAGGGATCATTCGAGCTATTTTGGTGATGGATATTAATAAAAAGCCTGATGTAAAGGTTTGTTTTAGAGATATAGATAAGCTATCGAAGTGATGATTTTTATGATTTCGGTTACAAACCTTCACTTTTTGGAAATTGAAGGTTCAGGCCCTATATCTTTAGTTTTTCAGACAATCCCACAACCACAATATATTCAATCAGATCCCATTCCCCAACCTTTAGAACTATCATTTGCATTCATTATCGCCTCTGTGATATAGATTCCGAGACTTATGGAAAGTTTCATATAAACTTATCTGATCAATTATACATCCTTATTAAGGTGTTAACATGTCTGCAATAAAACCTACCTATGAAGAGCTGGCCCAAAGAGTGAAGTCGTTGGAAAGTAAACTCAAGGACTGCCTGAATGTAGAGGATGTCCCCAAAGAGAGTGACGAAGGTTATCGATCAATAGTTGAAGTGGCACCAGGCGCAATCATGGCCATCCGCAATGGATACTTTCTTTTCGTCAATCCAGCCGGTGCTCGGATGCTTGGCTTTTCTGATCCTGAAGAGATGGTTGGTATGCCCGTCTTGGACGTCGTTGCTCCAGAGTCACAAGAGGTGGTCGCAGAAAGAATCAAGAGGCTTGAAAGTGGGAAGGATAATCTCCCTATCAAGATAGCATTAATCAGTCAAAACGGGATGAGAGTCCCAATGGAATCCACATCCACCTCTATTCCCATTGGTGGCATATCCACTGCAGTCATCTTCGCCCGGGACATCAGCGATCAAAAACAGAGAGAAACAAACAGGCAACAATTACTCATGCAAAAGCAAAGCTTCGATGAGCTGCTTTCAAACATATCGAGAAATTTCCTTGCCATTCCGATCGACCAAGTTGAAAAGGAATTCCCAGGCGCCGTACAAAGTATCACCAGGCACGAGGACATCGATCGCTGTTCTTTGGGTACGTTCTCCGAGACCGAAGGCATGTTCCGAATCACGGCAGACGCCGATGAGATCAGCACTTACACCTTGCCGAAAGGCGCCGAGTATCAGGTGCCCTGGTTTCAGGCACGCTTGAAAGAGAAAAAGTTGACCTATTACTCGACCCTTGATGAGCTACCTGAGGAGGCGGCTAAGGACAGGAACTGGCTCGCCGAGCTCAAGATCGAATCCATGGTTGCTATCCCTTTAACGGTAGGCGGCGTCTGTGTGGGGGGCATAGGTTTCGAGGCTGTTGGTAGATCCCGAAGATGGTCCGAAGAAGAAATCGACAAGTTCTCCCGGATCGCAGAAGTCTTCGCCAATACCCTCGCTCGTCAGAAGGGGGATCGAGAACTCCGGGCAGCATTCTCTGAAATACGCGAACTAAAAGACAGGCTGGAGCAGGAAAATATATTTCTACGTGAAGAGATCGAGATCAAACATCATAAGATCGTTGGCAAAAGCGATGCGATCAAAAAAATTCTTTCGCAGGCAGAAATGGTAGCCCGCCAGGATACAACCGCCCTCCTTTTGGGAGAGACCGGTACGGGCAAAGAACTCCTCGCACATGCCATACATAATACGAGTCTCCGGGAAAACCGGGCAATGGTTACGGTGAACTGCGTAGCCATTCCTTCCACACTAATTGAAAGCGAATTGTTTGGACGTGAGAAAGGTGCTTTCACCGGAGCCATGGCTAAGCAGATCGGTCGCTTTGAAATCGCCGACTGCTCCACCATATTCCTGGATGAAATCGCAGAACTTTCACCGGAGATACAGGTCAAACTTTTACGGGTCCTTCAGGATGGCACGTTCGAGCGGTTGGGAAGCCCCAAAACCATTGCCGTGGATGTACGTGTCATCGCCGCTACCAACCGCAATCTCGCCAGAGCCGTCCAGGAAGGTAAATTCCGCGAGGATCTATATTACAGGTTAAATGTGTTTCCCATAACAGTTCCGACTCTGCGCGAACGAGCAGAGGACATTGAGGCTCTTGTGTGGTTCTTTGTGGGGGAACTGGGAGAGAAGATGGGGAGGTTCATCAAGAAAATTTCGCCAAAGAGCATGGAAGTCCTGAAAAACTACCATTGGCCGGGAAACGTCAGAGAGCTGCGGAATGTGGTCGAACGATCCCTGATTCTCAACAACGGAACCACCCTTGAATTGCATTTACCAACCTCATTGGAATCAGAGCCACCCGAAAACCTTGAACTTGAAAATGTTGAGCGCCAACACATTATTAATATATTAAAGCAAACCAACTGGCGAGTCAAAGGAAAAGGCGGGGCTGCGGAGATATTGTGTCTCAATCCTTCCACACTTCGTTTCCGAATGAAAAAACTTGGAATCGAGCGGCCTTAGTCAAATCAGAAATGTGAAGGGGCAAAATATTGCCCCTTTGTGTATTTGGGCTAATTTCCTTTTCTAAATCCCAGCTGACCAGAAATAGGATAAGATATTAGTATAAAATGAAACCCTGTCAATTTCTATTAGAAAAGCCAAAATGGTATCTCTTTCATTCCGAATGTCGATCTTTAATATTTGAGCAGGAAACCCCTTGCCTTTAGTGCAACATATTGCACCAAAGGGACAAAATGTTGCACTTTTTTGCCTTTAAAAAACCTCTTGCAGTAACATCCCTTCTTCATTAATCCTAATATTTACAGTAGCTTAATCTCAAAACAGGCCGAGCTTTCGGGAATGGCACTGTATTTGCACAGTATAATTCTTAATTAACTACCAATTTTTAAAACACTCTTTACTGGTTACCAATACCCATTATTAATTGGAGGCCATAGTGATTCAGTCCATTATACGAGTCACCGTTTTTCCAGAAAAGCAAAAAGCAGCCCTGGAGCTTCTGGATTCATTAATCGGCCCCATGCATGTCACACCAGGTTGTATTAGTTACCGTATGTACCAGGACCTGGAAAACGAAAATCGACTTGTCTTAGAGCAGAAGTGGGAGTCCGAGGCCATACTTCATCGGTTTATTCTCTCCAATGCCTATCTCAAGATCCTGGAGTTGATAGAGTTATCAAGCCAGCCTCCGGAAATACTATTTAACACAATATCAAATATCGGCGGAATAGAAATTGTTGAAGCTTTGCGGGGTGAAAAAACCCCTTAGTGTTCGCCGGCGAGGCCAGAGTTCTACTTAAAATGATAATTCAATAAGGTGAAGGTGTTGATGGTCTCTCCTATATCAAGCAACCGGATGAGTTCGGTCCGAAATGGACATTACGGTTCATCTTCATTCCGGTTATGCCTCCGCCGGGGGTGGTTCAAGAAGCCCATTTTTCGTGGCTAAAAACATTTGGGGAATCGGGTATTGAATCGTATATTGTCTATAATCAATTTTTTCGATTCAGGGCTATTCTTTTTTATAACTATTGACCGAGTTTTCGGTCAGTAAGAGAGAGGAGAAAACGCTATGTATCACATCATCTCGGGGTTGTTTCTGTTAATCAGCTTGTTTTCCTTAGGGTTAAAACCGGCTGAGGCTAAAGAGACTCGGCCCAACATATTATTAATCGTTGCCGATGATCTTGGCTACTCTGATCTGGGAAGTTACGGAGGGGAGTTCAATACACCGGTCCTTGATAAGATGGCAAGGGACGGGGTCCGCTTCACGGACTTTTATGTGAGCCCGGCCTGCGCGACCACTCGCTCCATGCTCCTTACCGGTACCGACAACCATGTGGCCGGCCTGGGAACCTTTGAAAATCTCATCCCCCCTGACGCTCAGGGCAAACCGGGCTACGAAGGCTGGATGAACCACCGGGTGGTCACCGTTGCATCATCGCTGCGCGACGGGGGCTATCACACTTACATGACCGGGAAGTGGCACCTTGGCTATGAGCCTGACAAAATTCCCCGTGCACGCGGGTTTGAGCGCGACTTCACCTTGCTCTCCGGTGCCGCCGACCACTTCAGCGACGGGTGGTGTATACCGAGGACGGGAAATTCATTGACAAGCTTCCCAAGGACTTTTACTCCACAAAAAACTATACGGACAAGATGATCCAGTTTATCGAGGAAGGGCGGAAGGACGACAAACCCTTCTTTGGCTTCCTGAGCTATACGGCTCCCCACGGGCCGCTTCAGGTGCCGAAGGACTGGCTGCGGCGCTATAAAAACACCTACGACATGGGCTGGGACGCTGTACGCCATGCGCGCTTCAAACGCATGAAAGAACTGGGGATCGTACCCGGGGACGTGGAGCAGGCGCAACGGCTTTTCTTCCTGCCGCGCACTACCGGGTTGATGCCTGCTGTGCTTACGATCTCGGGGAGGAAGTTTGGAATCTACAGGGCCATGACAGAGTACATGGACATGGAGATCGGGCGCCTGTTCGATTATCTCAAAGGGATCGGGGAGGACGACAATACACTGATTGTTTTTATCTCTGACAACGGGGCCGAGGGGAATGACGAGGTTCAGATACTCGCAGGAAGACCGGGCACCCAGGGGTACCTCCACGCTGCCAGGAACTTTGCCGAGACACATTTCAATCGCATCGGAATGAGGGGAACCTTTGCCGAGGTCGGCCCTGCATGGGCGCAGACTTCGTCCACACCCTTCCGTCTTTTTAAGGCCCATGTG
>JAFDJF010000305.1 GCA_019307645.1 Deltaproteobacteria bacterium | reverse complement strand
CGCGGTTCTCTCCGACTTTAATAAGCTGTTCAAACCAGGAAACGCTCAACGGGCTACCCACATCAAAACACTGGCTGATCGCAAAAACCTGGCCACCGCCCATTTCCCAGCCATGGGGACAAGGCGTGTTTTTCCTGAGATCCATGTACTCCTGCCACATGGTGTATACCTGGTTAGACCGTTCACAGACTTCAACCAGTCTGTCCATATCAAGCTTGGCGCCAGTATGGGTCTCGATAAATTTTGTCATTTCCCTGAGCTCATCTGCAAAATAGTTTACGGCACGCTCATCTGAAGTGTAAGGCGGATCGCAGCTGTACAGAGGAACATTTTTCCAGTTGCTGTTGTGCATGAGCACCTGATGCAGCATGGGGGCCCCGTCACAGGGATGAATAAGGCCGAGACAGCAGGTGGGTATGGGCATCATGTTGTTCTCTATGTAATAAATCGGCAGCCTGATGGCCGTGCAAAGATCAGGCCCAAGGCCCATGTTTTCAGCGCCGTCAATATCATCAAGAATAAATGGGGCTGAAGCCGCAAGAAACGGCGTCTCCATGACCATGAACCACGGAAGATCCATGGATGTGAAAATCTCGGGGGCGTTGCAAAAATATCCGCCAATAAATGGTTCGTTATTCTCAACGGCATGTAGGACTCTCTCTTTTGACTGCAGAAGAATTTTAAGGAGCCTTACAGAAAGTTCCCCTTCTTCCGTGCCGAGGGCTTCCGCCCCCATAAGATTGAGTTCAAACCAGTCCCGTTCTTCCTTGTATCGAATAATGGATTTTTGCTTTATCTCAGGATCTAAAGCCATTTTTTCACCCCCTTATGTTTCCATGGTTTCCAGAAATGCCTGCACCCTTGTCCTCAATTGTCCCTTGCCGCTCAATATATATTCCCGGTCAAGCTGAAGGAAAGGCATATCGCCATGCTCTTTAAGGTCGCTTTTTGTCATATAGTGCTCCACCAGCCAGTTGTCACAGAACTGAAGACGTTCCCCAATAATGCCGTCCACGTTGAACTCTTTGGCCATTTTCCGCGTAAATTCCATCCGTTTCGGCTGGTTCCCGTACATCCTGGGGCATGAAGGACGCTCCTGGACATAGTATCTGGCAAGGGCTCTTACCGGATCATCCTCTGATTCATCCACCTGCTCCCACATGAGCCTTGTGCCAAAGCATGTGGAATCGGTCACCACCAGACCGCCTTGTTCCTCAATAACGCTGACATATTCAGGGTCATCAAGCTCACTTCCCAGAATCATCAGCCTCGCCCTGTAACCGCTGTTGCCTTCTGCCTGTTTCAGGTCTTCAAGAAACTCTTTTAACAGATCCCTGTACCGTTCCTTTGGTATGGCCGTACCTGCCACCATAACGGCAACCGCCTCAGTCCCTGTAATCGGTGGTTTGTCACTTTTTCTCAGTTCATAAAGCGACTTTTGAAGACGGCGGATCTGGTTGTGAAGCTTTATGGCATCTCTTATCTTTTCGTCTGTGATTTTTTCCCCCAGGTGCGCCTCAAGTTTTTCTCGAAGCAGGTTGATTTCATCCGTGTACCAAGCGACCTGACGATCTTCCACTTTTCGCGGAAGGCTCATGACCGTGGCAAAGGGCGTATTGATATTGCGTATCCAGTTGTCATATACGCGGCGAACATGATCGCAGGAATTGATGCATATCAGTGCATCAAGAAAGTCGTACTCCCCCCTAAGTGCCTGATTAAAGGCATGGCGCGGAAAAGAACAGTTGATCGGACTGAAGAATGCATCAGACAGCTCTGTGCTTGTACTGCCCGTGCCCCTCATCCGGAAGGGGAGATATCCCGCTGCCGCGAGCATCTCTTCAGGTACGGTTGAACAAAAATATCCAGCCACCTTGCCGCCCCCATCGAGCCAGGCCTGCACTTCGGGATTCATAATACTTTCGGCTGCGTCGGCAAATATTTGAAATGCGTTTGATTTGATTTTTGTTTCCAATTAACTGCCCTCCTTTCCTGGCAATGCCTGTCTGGTTTATCCGGTGAGTTTTTCTCCGGCAATGATTGCTGCCCCCACTGCACCGGCAATCTGGGGGTCCTGGGGCAGTTTTATCACATCGACCTTAAGCTTTTCAGCCAGTGCCTTGGCAAGACCAGCGTTTTTGGAACATCCGCCCGTCAGTGCCAGGTCTTCCACAAGACCAACTTTTCTGACCATGGAGTTCAACCGGCCTGCCACCGAGTTGTTGATGCCGGCGATGATACTGGACAGCTTCGTGCCTTCGTTAATCAAGGTGACGACTTCTGACTCGGCAAATACGCTGCATTGGCTTGTAATAGTTGCAGGCGCCTCATCCTGGTTGTCCAAAGATGAAATACCCTCGAGTCCGCAGTCCAGCGCGCGGGCCATGGCCTCGAAAAACCTTCCCGTACCGGCAGCGCATCGGTCGTTCATGACAAACTCCATCACCTTGCCCTTGCCGTTGAGGGACATGACCTTGCAGTCCTGCCCGCCGATATCCACCACGGTCCTCACGGTGGGGCTCAGCCAATGGGCGCCACGGGCATGGCAGGTGATCTCCGAGATATTCTCATTTGCAAACGGAACCTTGAGGCGGCCGTAACCCGTGCCAACAATATACTCCAGATCATCAATGGAAGATATTTCAGCACGTTTTAAGGCCTCATCCATGGCGATACGCGCAGTTTTCTCGGGCTTTGTTGTGGACGGGATAATAAAATGGGAGACGATCTCCCCATCCCTCATAACAACGGCCTTGCCAGTTGTAGATCCTACATCACAACCTCCAACAATCATGTCTTACGCCTCCTTGAAAAAATAGTGTATGTGCCTGTGTCAAAACGGTCTAATCGGAAATAAACAGATTTAACCGGTCAGGCAAATTGAACATTTTGAAACCGGCGCCAGGATACAATAGTATGATATTTCTCATAATAAATTACTAAATTTTATGCTGATACGCAACGACTGATAACTAACGGGTTATTGACTGGGTAAACTCTTTATTTCTGGAGGGATTGCAGGAATGTGCGCAGATTAACTTTTTTATTGCTTATCCTCATTTTTTTTCTGATGTTCGCCCTGTGAAATTGAATTGTGTTAATGGAAAGATTTAAAAATTCAGCTATGTCTTTGGTGCCTTTTCCATGCATGATGAGATTTGCAATCTGAAGCTCCGTGGGTGTGAGGCTAAAATACCTGGAAGACATATTGTGGAAAAATGAAGAGATGATTTCATCCAGATTTGATTCGATGATATTTAAGTAGTCTTTTTGCCTGTCATTCAGGTTGCTTCGGCTCAATCTTTCCAAGTTTGGAACTATCAGTTCTTTTACATTAAACAAGAGTTTTTCTTCAAATTCTTTTCTGACCTCGTTTTCTTTTTGAAGCATGATCTTTAACGCGGAGTTTGATTTTTCAAGTTCAGCCGTTCGATCTTTAACCAGTTCAGCCAGCCGATCGCGATATCGAAGCAGTTTTTCTTCTGCCTGTTTTCTATCTGTAATATCTCGTATAACAGCAAAAATGCCTATCTTTTTGCCATCCCTTTCAACAAAATTTCCATTCATCTCAACATGAACAAAAGACCCGTCTCTGCGTCGGATTGTCTGTTCATGCATCTTAAGGGGCTTTCCTGCGGTAAATGTTTCATTAAAGGTATCAACAAGGTCCTGCATTTTTTCAGAAAAAAACTCTCCGAATTGGGAAAATCTTTTCCCAATCATTTCTTCGCGTGTTAAATTGAAAAAGCTCTCGCATTTATCGTTTATCTCATGAACGAACCCTTCCCTGTTTATAAAGACGATCAGATCATTGGCATTTTCAAAGAGTGTTTTGAATTTTGTTTCGCTGTCCCGGGATTCAGATACCGTTTCCTTCAGTTGATCGACCTGTTGTGTTAATTCATTATAAGTGGGGATTTCGAGGGCAACCGGTTCTCTATGATAAGCATTGTTCCGGTCATCCGTACTCGTTTCAGAAGAGTTGTTGCCAATCCCGGTATCCCCCTGGTTTAAACCATAAGCGGCAGACTGGTCGTTGCTTTTCAATAAATCAAAAAACGATCCGATTCTATCCGTGTGGGTCTTAAACTTGTTTCTCAACAGCAACTCAATTTGCTGCAGGTTATCTTCTTCAAGAAGTCCGTCTATTTCAGATGCCTTTTTCCCAAGTTGACGGCAATACTTGTCAATAATTGTTTGAGGGGCTCTGCCTCTTCTTCGTGCAACAATGCCTGTGGCAGCTATTCTTGACCGCCCTGTCATTTTCATTTCAAATATGACTTCTAGAACCTGGGACAAGGCTTGAGGGGGTTTCTTTGTCACCCCGGGTATGCCTGCCATCATATCATCAAATTTTTTATCACGCCCTACAGGAATGCCGGTGTCAAACAGCAGGCGGCATAATACTGAATTGGGAGTGTCTTCAAACGGTTCTGCGTTATCTTTCAGGTAGTTCCAGATTTTGTCATCTATATCAATGCTGTAGCTTTTCATCTAAATCCTCTTTAGATTGGT
>JAFDJF010000810.1 GCA_019307645.1 Deltaproteobacteria bacterium | reverse complement strand
ATAAATTCTGTAAATACGCTGCCTTCATAAATGCAGTTTCCGTAAGGATCAGCCTTGCTGGCATAAATCAAAGAAACATCAAGCGGTGTGGGGGGTACTTTGACCCACATTTCGCCGTTGGCTTCAATTTCTTCCAGATCCGGGTTGATTTTGCAGATGTCTGTGCCTATCCCTGCCTTTGTCAGGAGATAGGGCATGCCCCACTGGGCAGCCTTGATTGTAGAGTGAAAATGCTGGAAGTCACATTCCCAGAACGCAACCTCCCCTGCCATGTATTTCCTCTGGAAATTAGGGCATATTGGCGCGTAGTCCTGCATCGCCATGTAAGTCGTTACGACTTTCCTGACACATCCGGCACCAATCAACATGTCTGAAACCAATCCGCCACAGAGCATTACCAAAGTCAGGTCTTTTACGCCATTCCGGATAACAGCCCGTGCCAGTGCGGAAGGCTGATTGAAAAGAACCGAACCAGATAAACCGACAACATCACCGTCTTTGACTACTGATACGGCCTCTTCGATAGAAACAATTCTTTCGTCTCGTTTCGCAACCATTTGCCTAAGCCTCCTTAATCTATTAATAAGTTAAAATGCAGATATCCACAGGCCCATGCCTGCAATCTTCAGGGTTGATATGGTTTTTGGGTTTTCGTTTCTTGAAAAAATCACATGAATACATTTGTATTTTTATCCAGCTTGTGGTTGGGATTGTCTGGGAAATTCAAAAGAAACATTACTTCCAATCACAACTAAAAAAAGACAATCTACCTTAAGATTTCCACCAAACCAAACGATTGTTTGGGAGCCTATCAGATAGACTATTTCCTGTCAATAAAAAAGTGATGACTCACAAGAATTAGCCCGCCAAGTTTCGTCTCAAATCAAACTCTTCGTCATACCCGAAAAAATTATCCTCGGAATATCAACTATATGCCTGTGGTAATTTTTTCGGGTATTCCTCGATTTTGGAAAAAATTGCTATTCTCGGACAGCCTCCAAGATACAAAAAATAACGAGGCCTATTCGCGGTCAGCCTCATTTTTTCCGCAGCATCTCACTAGCCAGTGCAAGCCTCTGGCTGCGGTTTGTTCCTTCCTCAAGCTGGGTTAGTTTGGCATCACGCATCATCCGTTCAACCGGATGATCTTTCATATATCCATAGCCACCCAGAAGCTGGACTGCATCCGTAGTTACTTTCATTGCCGTGTCGGAGAGGAAGCACTTTGCCATTGAACCGGAATAATACCCTTCCTCTTCCCCGCGATCAATCTCTGCGCAGGCCTTATACAACAGGTACCTCCCAGCCTCTATTTGAGTTGCCATATCGGCCAGCATAAACTGGATGCCTTGAAAGGATGCAACAGGACGACCGAATTGAATACGTTCCTGGGTATAGTTTAATGCGTAATCCAGTGCGCCCTGTGCGATCCCGAGAGCCCGTGCAGCGGTCACGACACAGTTAAGCCCCAAAACCTTCGCGGCAATGACGTCCCCCTCGCCTTCTTGTCCCAGAATGTTTTTCTTCGGAATACTGCAGCCATCAAAGATCAGCTCACAGGCATGAATGGCCTGTGTCCCCATTTTTTCCACTGTATGGTCTATTGACCAGCCGGGCGTATCTTTTTCAACAATAAAGACGCTGACAGAAATCGACTCCCGGCTGTTGTCGTTCCCGGCGAAGACCGTTATGAACCCCGCCACATCCGCCCGGTCAACAAAGCTTTTTCTGCCGGTAATGACATATTGCTCCCCCCTTTTTTCAGCCCGGGTAGTTATCCTGTCTATATCCGACTCCGCCTCAGGTTCAGAAAGCGCAATGGCCCCCGTGTTTTCACCGGATGCAATCTGAGGGAGATACCTGTCTTTCTGTTCGTCTTTGCCGTATTCCAGGATAATTCGCCCCACTGCAATCGGGGAAGCACAGATTATAGCGGAAGATGAACAAACCCTCCCGATTTCCTCCAATACAAGTGCGGCAGAAATGATCCCCATGTCGCTTCCACCATATGTCTCGGGAAAAGACAGTCCGAACAGCCCCAGTTTCTTGAACTGCGTGTGTATGTCCTGTGAAAACTCGCCGGTCTCATCTATGACCGCGGCAATGGGAGCTATCTTTTCCTGAGCCATCCGGCGCACAGTTTTTTTTACCATTTTCTGTTCGTCTGTGAGCATATAGTTATCACTCATAAATAATACCTAACCTGGACAAGCAACCCTAACGTCAATGGCAAAAACTTAAGGACTGTTTGTATGATTTAGCATCAGAAATTCTTTTCATGCGCGAAAATTTGAACAATCGAATATCGAATACATGAATTCCGAATG
>JAFDJF010000304.1 GCA_019307645.1 Deltaproteobacteria bacterium | reverse complement strand
AAGCGGTAAGCGAGAGGAGAAACCCTGATTCATCCCACCATGTATCAGCAAGACGATTATATATTTCGTTATCAATAGTCACAGAAAAGGCAGTATACTAAAAAAAAGCGGATTTGCACCTGGCATTTGAACTGCGTCAAAAAAAAGGGAGCTGGGGATTCAGTGACGGGAACAAAATGCTGTTTGTAACTGAATATCTCACAGAGTGGCTCATCTTTTAATTTCCACAAGTTCACTTCTCCTTTATTCGTCCTTGACATATAGGCCTAATTATCCTAATCTCCCCTTTGTCGGTGGGAGAGACAGCCAGTTGTTGTTTTTTTCTTGCGGGGAAGGAGAATCAATTGTTGGATTTTAGTATAATATCAGAGTTGCAGCTACCAAAAATAGACCTCAGCAATATAGAATGGCCAAGGTTTGATCTTTCCAGGATTCGATGGTCTCAGATCCCTAAGCTAAAAATCGGTGATTCTGTTGCAAAACTTCCCATTGTTCAGGGAGGAATGGGGGTTGGAATATCCCTTTCAGGGCTGGCTTCTGCAGTGGCGAATGAAGGCGGCATAGGCGTAATCGCCGCAAATTCAATAGGGATGCTTGACCCTGATTATTATGCCAGACACAGAGATGCCAATGCTGTAGCCTTAAGAAGAGAGATAAGAAAGACAAAAGAAAAGACCTCGGGCATCATTGGGGTCAACATTATGGTGGCTGTGAATGATTTCCATGCGCTTCTAATGGTCGCAATTGAAGAAAAGGTCGATATGGTTTTCCTCGGAGCAGGACTCCCGATTAAGGGAATACCTGTTGAAGAGTTCAGATCAGCCGGAGTCAAAGTGGTCCCTATTGTAAGCTCTGCAAGGGCAGCCGGGATTATTTTCAGGGCCTGGTTGAAAAAATATAAAGACATCCCGGATGGTGTTGTTGTGGAGGGGCCAAAAGCAGGGGGTCATCTGGGATTTAAAGAGGACCAAATCGATGATCCTGATTTTGCGCTTGAACGTATTTTGCCCGATGTTGTTGCCGAAATAAAGACCTATGAGGATAAATTTCGCAGGGCCATACCAGTAATCGCCGCAGGAGGCGTTTTTACGGGTGCTGATATCTACAACCTTTTCAAACTTGGGGCGAGCGGTGTCCAGATGGGGACAAGATTCGTGGGCACACATGAATGTGACGCTGATATCAGATTCAAGGAATCCTATATTTCTTGCAGGGAAGGTGATATAGAAATTATTAAGAGCCCTGTCGGCATGCCGGGCCGGGCTATTGGGAACAAATTCTTAAGGGATGTATCATCCGGGAAAAAGAAGGGCCTTAAGTGTGCCTGGAGGTGCCTTAAGAGCTGTGACATCACGAACGCACCCTATTGTATCTCGTTAGCGCTTGATAATGCCAGAAAGGGGATTCTGGAGGAAGGTTTTGCCTTTGCCGGAAGCAATGCCTTTAGGATTAATGAAATAATTCCAGTAAAGGAATTGCTGCAGGAACTGCAAGAGCAATACCTGTGCGCTGAAGAGAAAGGGGCAGGCAGATTAAGTAGCGAATATGAAAAGGCCCTTGAAAAGCTTGTTTCCCTGAAAGAAGAGTATTTGATCGGGGTTAGCTCACTGAAAGATGAATATGAGATGGGTATTGAGAAGGGAATCGCAACACTCCGTGAGGAGTATTCAAGATCCATGGATAAGATCCGTTCTCTCAAGACCAAATACTTGAAAGCAGTGGATGATGCCAACTTCATAAAAAAGGAGCTTATTGAGCTGTTTGAGCGATATTCATTGTTCAATAGGCTTAACACCGAGGGAATTTGAAACAAGCCTTGCCTATAAACTCTGTTACGGGGGATACTCCCAGTCATCCGCTCCTTCTTCTCCTCTGGTAAGTTCATAAGTCCTATCAACAATAACTGCTACTGACAACTTTATTATTTTTCCGACCGGCTCCATGGTATGACGGGTCACTTTTCTGATCTCGTAATTCACGGTTCGGTCGTGTTTCTGAAATTCCGGACTGCCAACAGGCTTATTGGTTTCTGATTCCACAGATGACATATTGGAAACTACCCCCGGAACGTCCATGGCGGTTGTTCCCGCTTTACTGGAAAGCGGATTGAGAACATGTTCGCTTCGGGCCCCCTGACCCTCCCGGTCATATATCTCTTCCGTCTTCTCGCGTCTCCTGAAATCAAAAGAACCTGAAATCCTGGTGATCGCTTTTCCGGGTCCAAGAACCTTCTCCAGCGAACTAATTTTCGCAAATCATGTGCCATGGGGCGGAAAAGGCGGTTTCGTTGACAATAAGGTTGTTATAGCGTATAATCATGTGATATTATTAAAGTATATTAACTCACGAGCGCCCGTGGAAACAGAACAAGCATGGAGGGGATGGGTTGCAATGTATCTGTCAATCCCTTGACAGGAGAATTTGAACTGATTTTGCATGGTTCAGCTTGTGTATTGCGCAGTTTTTCATTATTATGCATTGATCTATTGCCCACGGGAAGGTCGCATACTTTGATTTTCAATTTTGCCACGTAGGAATGGTAAAAAATAATGATTCTTGATGGCATAGCAGGTTTGTTTTCCAATGATCTGGCCATTGATCTAGGGACAGCCAATACCCTTGTGTACATGAAAGGGAAAGGTATTGTTTTGAGCGAACCGTCTGTGGTGGCAATCAGAAAAGATGGAAAAGGCTCCAGCAGGGTTCTGTCAGTCGGCAAAGATGCGAAAAGGATGCTGGGCCGGACCCCGGGTAATATTAAAGCTGTCCGTCCCCTGAAAGAAGGAGTGATTGCGGATTTTGAAATTACGGGAGCAATGCTTCGGCATTTTATAACACTAGTCCATAAGAGAAAGGCATTCGTAAGGCCCCGGATCATGATCTGTGTGCCAAGCGGCGTAACCCAGGTTGAAAAGAGGGCTGTTCGAGAATCTGCTGAATCTGCCGGGGCAAGGGAGGTGTTTTTTATTGAGGAGCCTATGGCTGCTGCAATAGGCGCGGGACTGCCCATTACTGAACCGACGGGCAACATGGTCGTTGATATTGGCGGGGGCACTACTGAAGTCGCTGTTATCTCACTGGCCGGGATTGTCTCCAGCAAGTCTGTCAGGGTTGCAGGTGACAATATGGATGAAGCCATACTTCAGCACATCAGGAAAAAGTACAATCTTTTGATAGGGATCACCTCCGCAGAGGTCATAAAGGCCACAATTGGCAGCGCCTTTCCAAGTGACCAAATTGAGACGATGGAAGTCAAGGGGCGGGACATGACAACCGGGATTCCGAAGATTTTGACAGTAGACTCAGAAGAGATAATGGCATCAATTTCAGACCAGACGGAGAAGATTGTTGAAACCGTTCACAGTACCCTGGAACAAACACCGCCGGAACTGGCAGCCGATATTGCGGAAAAAGGGATTGTATTGACCGGAGGGGGGGCATTGCTCAAGAATATGACTGTCTTGCTGAAAGAAAGACTAATGGTTCCCATATCCGTCGCTGAAGACCCTCTAACCACTGTGGTGGTTGGTATTGGGAAGGCCCTGGACAATATCTCAATCCTGAGAGAGATTGCAGTCGGATAGGGGCATGCCAGCGTAACTACTCAGGTTATTTAGGCTGAAGACTGTTAGTAAAGGACTGAACGTGACACACATGTGGGTCCTATTACTGTACTATTGTAACTGCGTTATTCCTGGAAGAAAATTTCCAGTGTTTTTTTCTATTCAGTCTTCAGTCTAAACACCTTCAGCCTATCTACCTGAGTTACTCTGCGACTATTTAATACAACGGAGAACACTATGGAAGTTTCCCTGGATTTAAAAGATGAGTATCAACTTTCTGAACTTATAAACAAGATAACCGCTGAACTGGAAGGTAAATACAACAAAGACAACGATGCCCTCAAACTGAAAGAATATTCAAAGGAAGGAGACCGGATTCATCTTGTTTATGAAGTAATCAAAGGCGGGGTTATTCGGCCTAAAAAGGAATTTTCTTCCCCGTATAAGGAAGTGGGGGGGCGAAAGCCGATTTTTGGCTGAGAAAGGGTATATTGATGATCTTGTGATGCACGCGAACCCTTAATAAGGATTTTTCCTTTTCCTTGAAGGCAAGATACTCATTGATTCCCGATACTTGGCAACAGTTCGTCGTGCGATATCTATGTTGAGTTTTTCCAGGATACCAACTATCTCCTGATCGCTGTAAGGTTTTTTTATGTTTTCTGTTTTAACGATCATCCGGATGCGCTCTCTTACGCTTTCTGAGGAAACAAAATCTCCGTCCATCTTGTTAATGGAACTACTGAAGAAAAATTTCAGCTCAAAGAGGCCCTGTGGTGTATGGACGTATTTATTCGTAGTCACCCTGCTAACGGTGGATTCGTGCATTTCAATGTCTTCAGCCACGTCACGGAGGACAAGGGGCTTGAGGCGGGTGATACCATTATCAAGGAAATCCTTTTGGAACCGAACAATACTTTCTGTCACCCGATATATGGTTCTTTGTCGCTGGTGAATACTCTTTAT